>DATMLR010000310.1:0-9913 GCA_035570015.1 Puia sp. | reverse complement strand
ATTGAAAGGCAGGTAGTTAAAGTCATCCGCCGTTTTGGCGATGATCATGGCCGGCCGAAAACCGGCGAACTCCTTGCGGGTATACGCAATTTCAGCCACGCCGTCGGCGCCGGTGGCGCCCATGCCCAGCAGCTGGTTATTGGCGCCATAGGCCTGGACTGCCACGCCGGCCTGGGCAGCAGCTGTCTTGATGGAATTGGCGAAGACGAGGATCTTCTCCTTGCCCTGCTTGGCGATGAGGCCGATGTCGGAGAGAGAGACGAAGCGGCTGTCCCTTACCCAGTAATCCTTCGCCGAGCGGATAGCGACATGATAGATGCCCTTGAACTCCGGCAGTTTGTCGGTGATGTTGAGGTTGAGCAGCCGGTTGCTGCTGTTGCTGCCGCTCTTCGGCAGGTTGCGGGTGTCGAACTCCTGTTCGTAGATGACGTCGCCGAGGGTGACGTTGTCGTCGTCGGACTCGTAACTGACCGGGCCTTCTTCGTCGTCACCGTCGGGTGAACCGGTATTGACGTTGTCCGTAGATCTGGTGGTCTCGTGCGGCCGGTAATTGCTATGCTGGGCCATGAGCAGGTTGTTCTCGTATATTTTGGAGACGATGACCTTTACCCGGGGCACGTTGATGATGCGGACTTCTATATTTTTGGCGCCCTTGCCGGAAAGGTAAACGCCTTTGTCGTTGGCGAAGCTGATGGCGGGTTCGAGCTGGCCGAACGTGATATTGGTGGAATATTCTTCATGGAGGATGCCGCCGATGCGGCCGCGGATCGTCCTGGCGATGTCGAGTGTGTAGCTCTTGGTCTGGTCGAAATTTTCGCTGCGGATGACGAAACCCGTCTCGGTAGGCTCTGCGGTGAACTTGATTGCCGGGCTGAAGGAGATGGCGCCGGCAAGGTTGGCAGCGATGACCTGCTGGCTGGTGTTGACACGAATGGAGCCGGTCGTCCCGTCGTGCTCTGTGGTTACGTCCCCGATGGTCAGGACATAGGGGGAGGGGATGGAGGCTTCGAGCTCTATCCGCGTGGCTACCCCATTGGTGCCGCCTTCGGGCAGCAGACCTTTTTCGATCCCGATCTTTGCGTCGACCGTCTTGTCTTCCATCTTCAAATTGAGCAGGCGCAGCGAGATGCGATCGGACGCAGAAAGGGTCTGAAGGGCATAGTTGACGGCCGCGTCACCGACGAGGATACTCAGTTTGTCCTTGAGCTGGTTGGGGTTGACGGGATAGTTGAACTGAAGCTCGACCTGGGGGATCGCTGAGGTGTTGTTCTCATCCTGCAATACCCAGGTAGCGCCGGCGTGATCCAGGCGCAGTTCGGGCGTGTGAAAGCTGAGGTCTGCATTGTTGGCGATGCGGCCAAACTTGCTATGCTGGAGGACGGCGTTTTTGATCGTCGCCTTATACGTTGTAGCGGGCGCGAGGGGCTGAGCGGGGGAAAAGACGAGCTCGTCGGGATGTTCCCACCGGAAGCGGCCAGGTATTCGCGGCTCGAATTCGACGTATTCGGTAGAATCCCATTGGTCGACGAGGGAGTCGGGGACGAGCGTTTGGTCGAAACGGAAGGTGAGGTTGCCGAGTGCAGGGACTTCATCTTTGGCGTTGGTGTAGTCGAGGCCAACGAAACTGCGGTTACAGGAGAAGAAAATGAAAATACCGATCGCAAGCGATAGAAGGGCGGCCAGGCCAGAACGGTTAGGCATAAAAAGGTCAGATTGAAGTTTTTATATAAAACGACGTTAATATACAAAAAGAACAATGAAAATCGCGCGGCGGATATTGCACGCAAGCGAATAAAGGGGGAATTTAGTGTGGGGAGCTAAGGGGGAATGGTGGGGGACATAGATGGTCGGGGGTGGTGCCGATAATTTGAAGTTGAAATTACGATATGAAAAGGATGTTTGTCAAGAGGGTAAGTAATAAGAATTTGTTAATGTGCGTAAGGGCAGCTTTTCTTGGGGCAGTTGGGTTATTCCTGCTGTTCCTGTTTCTCAATTGGATATTTCCACTCCCTGACGGCGTAGAATACTCGACGGTTGTAATGGATGATAAGGGGGAGGTGATCCATGCTTTCCTGACGCGCGACCAGCAATGGCGGATGAAGACGGATCTGAACGAGATCTCACCGCTGCTGCGGAAAACGATCGTCGAAAAAGAGGATAAATACTTCTATTATCATCCGGGGATCAACCTGGTGGCGCTGCTGCGGGCGTTTGGGCGGAATATCCTGCACGCCAGGAGGACGTCGGGCGCTTCGACCATCACGATGCAGGTGGCGCGGGCGTTGGAGCCCAAGCGACGGACCTATTGGAACAAGCTGGTGGAGGTCTTCCGCGCGTTTCAGCTGGAATGGACCTACTCTAAAGACCAGATCCTTCAGCTCTATCTGAACAAGGTGCCATACGGCGGCAACATCCAGGGGGTGAAGGCGGCGGCGATCCTTTACTTCGGGAAGAACCCGGATCATCTCTCGCTGGCGGAGATCACGGCGCTGTCGGTGATCCCTAACCGGCCGTCGTCGCTGGTGATGGGAAGGCACAATGAGGAAATCGTTGCGGAGCGCAATAAATGGCTGAAGCGGTGGGCGGCAACGGGTGTCTTCACGCCGAAAGAAATCGAGGATGCGCTGGCCGAGCCGCTGACGGCGAAACGGGGGGTGGTGCCCGGCCTGGTCCCGCAGCTGGCGCTGAAGCTGAAAAAGAGCGGGCGGGAGGTGATCCATACGACCGTCGATCTGAACACGCAGCTGAAGATCGAGAAGCTGGTGAAGGACTATTCGCGGACCCTGACCTTAAAAAATATCCGTAATGCGGCGGTCATCGTGCTGGACAACCGGACGCATCGGGTGGTCAGCTATGTCGGGAGCGCTGATTTCCGGGACTCGGCGGATGGCGGGCAGGTGAACGGGGCGATGGCGATCCGGGAGCCAGGGAGCACGCTTAAACCGTTATTATATGGATTATGTATCGATGCCGGACTATTGACGCCCAAAATGACGATTACGGATGTACCGGTGAACTATCAGGGGTATGCGCCGGAGAATTATGACCGCAAATTCAACGGGTACGTCACGATGGAATATGCCCTGGAGCATTCGCTGAATATCCCGGCGGTCAAGAGCCTGAAAGCGCTGGGCAAGGATGTGCTGATCAGGAAACTGACAGACTGCGGTTTTCAACAGGTTGACAAGGACCGGAATAAGCTGGGGCTGTCGATGATCCTTGGGGGCTGCGGGGCGACGCTGGAGGAACTGACCGGGATGTATTCCATTTTTGCGAATGAAGGAAGGTGGGTGAGACCGGTGTATTCAGTGGACGACCCGGTGACCCAGGGGCAGCGGGTGCTGAGCCCAGCCGCAGCCTTTATCGTCGATGACATTTTATCCAGGGTCAACCGGCCGGATTTCCCGGTGAACTGGCAAAGCACGGTACATTTGCCGAAGATCGCGTGGAAGACAGGGACGTCTTATGGGCGGCGGGATGCGTGGAGTATCGGGTATAACCGGCGCTATACGGTGGGTGTTTGGGTGGGGAATTTCTCGGGGGTCGGCGTGCCGGAACTGAGCGGGGCGAATGTGGCAACGCCGCTATTATTTACAATCTTCAATACCATCGACTATAATGATGACGGTTCCTGGTTCAGTCAGCCGGCGGATTGCGACATCCGGAAGGTCTGTACGGAGACGGGGCTGCCGCCGTCGGACTTCTGCACCCACCTGGTTACGGATTATTTCATCCCCCTGGTCTCGCCTTCGCGCAAATGCGACAACATGCAGGAGGTGTTCGTATCACCGGATGAGAAGGTCGCTTATTGTCGCGCCTGTCTACCCGAGTCAGGATACAAGAAGAAATTATATAAGATCATCCCGCCGGAGATGCGGGAATATTATGATGTCAATCAGATCTCGTATGTGGCGATACCACCGCATAATCCTGCGTGCGAAAAAATGTTTAAGGAAGGCGGGCCGGTGGTGATCTCACCGGCTAACGGGAGTGAGTATCTGATCAACCGGAAGGATCCGGAGCCGTTGCAGTTGCGGTGCCGGGTGGGGAATGATGTGGGGAAGGTGTTTTGGTATATCAATGATCAGTTCTATAAAGCGGGAGATGCGGGGACGAGGCAGTTCTTTATTCCGCAGGAGGGGCCGGTGAAGATCTCCTGTACGGATGATAAGGGGCGGAATCGGAATGTGTGGATCCGGGTGAAGTATGTGAATCTTTGAGGGGCGGGATAATAGTTGGCGCAGTCTTTCGCGGATTAACTGTGAGTAGAAATATTCATATTTGAACCGCTCATATGCAGTAGCTTATTCAAATAGCTGACTTGACCTTTAGGAGATTTTTGCTCTAAAGAATTTAATATTTGTGCACGTTCTTTTTTAGGCAACTCTTCGGCCACTTGTTTAACCTCTTCAAGTAGTACCTTCACTCTGATGTCCATGATGTTGCTATCGTTATTTGAATAGGTACCCTGATATCTCGTGGAGATCAATTCAGAAATTCTATCAGACCTGTCTCTTAGCATATTGGACATTTCCCTCTCAGCTACCCTTTGCCAATGGACGCCAAGTATTGATGAGCCTATGCCAACAATACCTACTAAAATAGAGATAATATTTAAAACTTGCTCTTTCATTCCTGAACAAAGTTAATGGAAAAAAATGGTTCTTTTGCTAAATAATGGCGCCTATAACGTTCAATAATGTGCATTATAAAAACCGTAATTAGGCAATAGAATGTCAAAGTGTTATAAAAAGGAAAGGCTGTTAGTAGAGAATTCCCATTATAAGCACCCGCCTGCAACAAGCCAATAAGAAAGCAAACGGCAAGTTGTCCTGTATATTTTGAAGAGAACCCTATCGCGAAAGAGTAAATGGATACCGTTAGGGTGAAGCTATCCATTTTAACATCACCCGTGTGTTTCCACTCAAACCATAAAGGTATCAGTGGAATAATTTGATAAAAGATTACGGCGGCGACAAAATTTCCCATCAGCAAGCATTAGTTGTACCCGTAACAAATAACGGTAGTCGCAAATATAACAAAATTCAAAAGTGCGTAAAGAAGAACTTACATCGACGTCTGGGACACACTTCGGAAAGTCACGCCGACCAATTGCGGTAGACACCAATCATCTTCCAGCCGGTATCGCTTCGGCGGAAGATGTAGGTAGAGCCGAGGCCGCAGCGGCCGCCGCAGACCATGTTGAGGTCGATAACGGCGTATTTCCCATCGTCGGTAAATTGGGGGAGGGAGAAGCTGAAGACGAGGTGGTTCGGGGTGCCGTCGCCGCCAGGAGGGTTAAGATAGAGAATAGAGTCGGCCTGTCGGCGAGTGATACAGATGGCTTTTGTAAGGGAATCCTGCTTCCAGTAGTAGGGAAAGCGGGAGAGGAAGACCTTCTCGGCGAGCTCGTTGAGGATGCTGATAGGTACCGGTTCGAGGAGGTGATGGTCTGCCCATTCGTCGTAATTGTATCTAACGAAGCGGCAGGTGTCAGTACCGGTGAGGAGGAAGTAGTGGGGTTGTGAAGTGTCAACGACGATAGGAAAAACGGCGTTGATAAATCGCTCGGGGGATGGGAATCTAGTGATGTCCGCGGCCGGAGGCGCTTGCGCGCCGACACTGGTAAACAGGAGAAGAAAAAGGCATACTAATGCATAACGCATGGTGCAATTTTCCGAAAAATAAAGTTAAGGTTGCCCTAAATTAATTCACCCTGTGGACACTCCCCGCGCCGCTGACGTGCTGGTCGACAGTGGTGGCGCCACCTTTATAGTCCACGCTCCCGGCGCCGCTGACTTCGGCGTTGAGCCGGACGCTGGCGAAGACCTGGGCCGAGCCTGCGCCGGAGATCTCCACTTTGGTCGTTTCCGATTTCAAGTCGAAACAGTGGGCGTTACCCGCACCTGTCAGGGTGAGGTCCGCGGATTTGGTCTCGCCCTTGAGGTCGATGTTGCCGCTTCCGGAGACTTCGGCGGAGATATGGGGAGCATTGACTTCCATTTTCATATCGCCGGCGCCGCTGATGTTCATGGAGAGGTTCTCGGGATTGCTGATAGGCATCTGGCCGATGATGTCACAGGCGCCCGAGACGTCGATATTATTGTAAACGGGAGAGGTAACATATATTTTCATGTCGCCGGTGGGGTCGAGGTTGAAGCCGTGCTTTTCACGAATAATGACCTTGCCCCCTTCCTGGGAGACTTCTACGAACTGCTGGAGGTTCTCATCCACTTCTATCTTAACGGTGTGCTGGTCGCCCTGGGAAACAAAAACTTTCGCCGCACCCCCGACCTCTATGTCCTTAAATTCGTTAACCGGCCGGTCCTGAGTAGTGATATTTCCATTTCCATGGACCCGCTTGCCGAAGAAATTGCGGCAGGAAAAAAGGAGCATGGGAAAGGTAAGAAGGAGCAGAGAGGCCTTAAGGGACATTTTGGGCATGGTGCGTATTTTAGGTTGTACACAAATGTACTTGATTTGACGAGGAAAAGGCGTGGAGGTTACACTGGCGGATTTTTTTTACCTTCGCGTCACGATGACGGAAAAGATTCTAATCCTCGACTTTGGTTCTCAGTATACTCAATTGATAGCCAGGGCTGTACGTGAGGCTAGTGTCTATTGCGAAATTATCCCCTATCACAAGACGGTTGAATTTGACCCTTCATTAAAGGGGATTATCCTTTCCGGCAGTCCCTTTTCGGTGAACGATCCCGGCGCGCCGGTAGTGGATGTGGCCGCGATGCACGAGCGGGTGCCGGTGTTGGGGATTTGCTACGGCGCACAACTGACGGCTAAGCTGTACGGTGGGAGTGTGGAGAAGAGCAACAAGCGGGAATACGGCCGGGCGTTGATGCATAAGCGGCAGGAAGATATCCTCCTTCGGGAGGTGACGGAGCTATCACAGGTATGGATGAGCCATGCCGATACGATCCTGGAACTCCCCTCTGGATTCGATGTGCTGGCGAATACAGAGACGATCCCGTATGCGGCGTTCCGGAAATCCGCTCATAACGGCGACCTGCCGTTATACTGTTTGCAATTTCATCCGGAGGTCTACCATTCGGTCGAAGGGAAGAAAATTCTCAGGAATTTCCTGGTCAATGTCTGCGGTTGCTCGCAAGACTGGACTCCGGCACATTTCGTGTCGGATACGGTGGCGGCGCTGAAGAAGCAAATCGGGTCGCGGAAGGTTATTATGGCGTTGAGCGGCGGAGTGGATTCCACGGTGGCGGCGACCCTGATCCATAGAGCGATCGGCGACCGGCTGGTGGGGATCTTCGTCGACAATGGGGTGCTTCGCAAGAATGAGTTCAGCCAGGTGCTGGAGACCTATCGGAAGATCGGGTTGAATGTAAAGGGGGTGGATGCGGCTGATATGTTCTATCGCGGCCTGGCGGGTAAGTCCGATCCGGAAGCCAAGCGCAAAACGATCGGGCGGCTGTTTATCGAAGTGTTCCAATCGGAAGCGGCGGAGGTGGATGGTGTGGAGCTGCTGGGGCAGGGGACGATCTACCCCGACGTGATCGAGAGCGTCTCCGTCCATGGGCCGTCGATGACAATCAAATCGCACCACAATGTAGGGGGTCTACCCGAGAAAATGCATTTGGAGCTCGTCGAACCGCTTCGCTTTCTCTTCAAGGATGAGGTGCGGCGGGTTGGCGCGGAATTGGGGATACCGGAGGAGCAGCTGCAGCGGCATCCCTTCCCCGGGCCGGGACTGGCGATCCGCATCCTGGGAGAGGTGACACCGGATAAGGTGCGGTTATTGCAGGATGCAGATGAGGTCTTTGTGCGGGGACTGAAGGAGCATCATCTTTATTCTTCGGTCTGGCAGGCGGGCGCGATCCTGCTGCCGGTGAAGAGTGTAGGGGTGATGGGTGATGAGCGGACCTATGAATTCACGGTTGCGCTGCGGGCTGTGACATCTGTGGATGGGATGACGGCGGACTGGGCGCATCTGCCATATACTTTTCTGGCGGATATCTCGAGTGAGATCATAAATAGTGTGAAGGGGATTAATAGGGTGGTCTATGATATCAGTAGCAAACCGCCGGCCACTATTGAATGGGAATGAGAAAGTGTTTCGTATATACCTTATTGTTGACGGTTTCGCTGATCGCGCGTGGGCAGGATACGGCAGTCGTGAAGACCGATAGTACCACGCGGCATTCGGTGGCGATGTTCCTGCCGTTGTACCTGGACTCCGCTTTCGATGCGGGGGGCAATTACCGGTATGACAAAAATTTTCCAAAATTCATTAATCCGGGGCTGGAGTTCTATGAGGGGGCGGGGTTGGCGCTGGATTCCCTGCGTAAGGAGGGGATAAGGTTGGATGTGCATATTTATGATACCCGGTCAGTGACAAGGTCGATCCAGCAGGTGGTGGCCGATTCGGCGTTTGACAGCACGGAGCTGATTATCGGCATAGTGGCGAGCGGCGGGGAAGAACAGCAGCTGGCTGCGGCGGCACTAAAGCACCGGGTGCCTTTTATCAACGTCAATTTCCCGAATGACGCCGGCATTACGGCCAATCCGGACCTGGTGATCCTCAATTCCACGCTGCGGGCGCATTGCGAAGCGATTTACCGGTATGTGCAGCGCAATTATCCAACGAAACGGCTGGTCTTCTTCCGGAAGAAGGGTGTACAGGAAGACCGGCTGAAGGGGTACTTCACCGATCTGGATCATACGACGGCGGGGGTACCGCTGAAGATGCAGACTGTGATGCTGGACGATAATTTCGATAATGCGGCGCTGACTGCAGGTCTCGACAGCACGGAGCTGACGGTTTGTATAGGAGGAAGTCTCGATGAGGCCTTCGGGACGCGGCTGGCGGGAGTGCTGGCGTATCTGAAGAGCTATCCGACGGTGTTGATCGGGATGCCGACCTGGGACAACCTGGATTATACGAAACCGGAGCTGGCGGGGAAGGAGATCGTGTATACGACACCGTTCTATATCAACCCGGCGGATACGCTGGTCAAGCAGATCAACCAATATTACAAGGTGCGATACTATAGCCGGCCGAGCGATATGGTGTTCAGGGGGTATGAGAGCATCTATCGCTGGGGGCATTTGGTTTGCGTGCACGGGCGGGACCTGGGTGGAAATATCGGGGTGAAGGAATTCAAGGTATTTAATGACTTCAATATAGAGCCGGTTTTTATGAACCGGCGAACGATGGCGTTGGACTACTTCGAGAACAAGAAGCTGTATTTTGTTCATATGACGGATGGGAATGTGACTGCGGTGAATTAATCTATGATCGAGTTTACGGATAAGGGCTTGTATTGCCCGGCGGGCGGGTTCTATATCGACCCGTGGAAACCGGTGGAGCGGGCAGTGATCACGCATGCGCATAGTGATCATGCGCGGGCGGGGAGCGGGGCGTACCTGTGTCACCGCTTGACGGTGCCGTTGCTGGAATTGCGGCTGGGTGCGGGGCGGTATGAGGGGGTGGATTGGGGCGAGCCGGTCTTAATGAATCGTGTTCGGGTTAGTCTTCATCCGGCAGGGCATATTATCGGGTCTTCACAGGTGAGGGTTGAATATCAGGGCCGGGTCTGGGTGGTGAGCGGAGACTATAAAACGGAGGATGACGGCATCAGCGGCGCGTTCGAGCCGGTACGGTGTGAGGTGTTTGTGACGGAGTCGACGTTTGGTCTGCCGATCTATCACTGGAAGCCGCAGGAGGAAATCTACCGGTCGGTCCGGGAGTGGGTGGCCGAGAATCGTGGATTGGGAAAGACGTCGGTACTGATTGCGTATAGTCTGGGGAAAGCACAACGTTTGCTGACCTGTCTGGCGCCGATGGGGGTGACGGTGTATGTACATGGGGCGATCTGGAATGTCCATCAGGCGCTTATCGCTGCGGGGGTAAAGTTGCCGCCGGTGGTGCGGGTGGAGCCGG
>DATMLR010000309.1:0-3614 GCA_035570015.1 Puia sp. | reverse complement strand
TTCCCGCTGATCGGGCTTAAGCCGGGCCAACGCCGCATCAAGCCGCTCGAATTGATCCTCGGAATACGCGGCGGTATCTTCCCCCGCCGCACGGTCCATACCCGACACGCGATCCATGCTTTCATCAACTCCTCCCGACACCCCTTCCTCGCTCCCAGTCGCCCCGCCGGGGAATGGCTCACTCCCCCTCATCCCGCCCGGAACCCTTTGCTCCTGCCGGAGATGATCGGAAAAAACGTTGCGCGCCATCCGGTACACCCACGACCGGAAACTCCCGCTTGCGGGCTCAAAACTCTGCCGGTAGCGAAGCACGCGATAAAACAGGTTTTGAGTCAAATCCTCGCTCAGCGCCCCGTCCCCCGTCAGCCGCAAGAAAAAATTGTACAGCGGCACATGATACCGCTCGAACAGCTCCGTCAGCTCAGACAGTTGGCCCTCCCGTACGAGCAGCATTATTTTTTCATCAGAAAGTTCCGGCACTGGCAGTAGAAATTAGAAATTAATGTCTTCTATATAGATTACTCCGGAAATGCAGAATGGTTACACAATAATGTGAGATTTTTTTAACCCCCTCCCGACCACGGCCCACTGGACCGGTTAACGGCCCCCTCTCCCCGCGCGCCGGCCCGACTAACCCCTTATATGATAAGCCTTTGGCTGGACAAAAGCCCTGATCCCCTGATACGACAGCGTGGACCCCAGCCCCGAATGCTTCCGCCCCGACCACGGCACCGTCGCACTCACCCGGTCACAGCAATTCCAATACACCGTGCCCGTATTCAACTGCCGCATCACCTTCTCCGCCCGCTCAAAGCTCTTCGAATAAACCGCCGCCGTCAACCCATACTCGGTATCCGCCATCCGTTCCACCGCCTCCGCATCATCCTTCACCCGCTGGATACCCACCACCGGCCCAAAAGATTCCTCCACCATCACTTTCATCCCATGATCCACATCCACCAGCACGGCCGGCTCCATATAATAACCCTTGCCGCCGACCGGCTTCCCGCCATACAACACCCTCGCCCCCTTGCTCACCGCATCATTGATCTGCTGCAACAGGAACTCCCGCTGCCCCGGCCGGCTCAACGGTCCGATCTCCGTTGCAGCATCCCGCGGATCACCCACTACCATCTTCCGCAGCTGATCCGAATAGGACCGCACAAAAGCATCATAGACCTTCTCCTGCACATAGATCCGCTCCACCGCGCAGCAGCTCTGACCATTGTTATAGACTACTCCCTCCAGCGCCGCTCCGGCCACCTTATCGATATCTTCCACGTCATCCATGACATACAATGGATCCTTACCCCCCAACTCCAGCTGACAAGGCACGAGTTTCCCCGCCACCTTCTCCGCGATCAGCCGCCCCGTCCGGTAACTGCCGGTAAAGAAATATCCGTTCAACGGCAGCCCCAGCAGCCATTCCCCCGCCTTCCCCTTGCCCGCCACCACCTGGAAGACGTCTTCAGGGACCCCCGCCTGATACAACAACCGGCGGATATGCAGCCCCGTTAAGGTCGAGTATTCGGAGGGTTTATACAAGACCCCATTCCCGCCGATCAGCGCCGGGATAAACACATTGACCCCCACAAGGTAAGGATAGTTCCAGGCGGAAATATTGGCGATAACCCCCAGCGGCTCATAGCCGATCTTCTCACGCGTAGCCCCCTCCGTTACCACCCACTCCTCCGCCAGCCATTTCGCCGAATGCTCGAGAAAGTATTTTATCCGGCCCCTCGCCCCATTCAGCTCATTATATGCCTGCTGCAACGGCTTGCCCGTCTCACTCGTGAGCGTATCTGCCAGCACCGATTTCTCCGACTCCAGCAAATCACAGAACCGAGCAATACACCCGATCCTATCTTCTACTGGCAACGCAGCCCACAACGGCTGCCCCACCTTCACAAGCTGATACTTCTCCCCCACCTCAGTCTGCGTGTCCTCCGCGACCTCCCCGATAATTTCTTCCGTAGCCGGATTGATTATTTGCATAAAGACGACTTTTTTTTATTACATGCGCTTGTTTTATTACATGCGCTTGACGGAGAAGATGTGTTGAATCCGAAAATTGAGTTCGCAAAATGCGAACTTTTGGATAATTCCTATTTTAGAGTTGATTGAGAATCAATGCCTGGCGAGAGGGTGCGAACGCGTTTTAGGGGCAAAAGTACGCGTTTTGCGAACTTTTTTTTGCCGTCAGCCACCACCCTTCCCGCCGCCGATTACCTCAACCTCCTCACCTCCCCCACAAACCTATCCCTTATTGCCCCATAAAGAAACACATCTTCAAACCCATTCACCAGCATCCGCTCCGGATGCCACTGCACCGCCAGCAAAAACGGCCTCCCCTCCGGCACCGCCCACTCGATCCCCTCGATCGTCCCATCCTCGGCATAGCAATTAACTGTCAACCCCTCCCCCAACCGAGCGATCGCCTGATGATGCGCACTATTCACCTCGCCCGAAGAACGCTCCGTCACCTCAGCCAGCAGACTGCCCGATTCGATCTGCACCCCATGCTGCTTATCGATACCTGCATTTGCCTCATGCATTCCATCTCCCGCAATCCCAAGATCCTGCACCAGGTCTCCCTTCAACGTTATATTGATCAATTGCAACCCGCGACAAACCCCCAGCACCGGCGACTCCCGCTCCCAGGCCATCCGCAACACCGCCTGCTCGAACAGATCACGATCTTTCTCCCAACCCGATAAAGGCGATCGCTTATATTCGGAAGCGCCACCATACAGCGATGGATCAATATCGATCCCACCCGATAACACCAGCCCGTCACAACCGACCATCTCATTCAAATTACCAAGCGCCGCTGAAAGCCGCACCACCTCAATAGCTTCGCCCCCCGCAATCCATCGAACATAATTCTGATGTTTCCACTCCGTACCCGTATCGGTCAATCCGATCCTCATAACGCCTCCGTATATAATTTCTTAAAATCTTCTCTACTCACCGGCTTCGGATTGTTCGGATGCGCAAAATCCGCAATCGCCAGATCTGCCAGCGTGTCAATGTGCTCCTCACGAACTCCGATATCCCTTAACCTCACCGGCAGGCCAACTTCCCTATTGAAAGCGAAGAGCCGCTCCACCACCGCCTCACCGTCGTGTCGCGACAACCCCATCACCTGAGCGATCCTCCCGAACTTACCCTCAGACCCGCCAATATTGAACCGCATCCCGTACGGCAGGTTCACCGCATTCGCCAACCCATGATGCGTATCCAGCAACGAAGACAGCGGATGCGCCAGCGAATGCACCACTCCGAGCCCTTTCTGAAAAGCTACCGCCCCCATCAGCGACCCGAGCAGCATCCTGCTCCTCGATTCCAGATCAGGCCGCTGCACCGCCTGCGCCAACGACCCGTTGATCAGGTCGACGCCTTCCAGTGCAATCCCCTCACACATCGGATGAAACATCTTCGCGAGGTAGGCTTCGAGATTATGTGTTAACGCATCCATCCCCGTCGCCGCCGTCACGAAAGGAGGCAGCTCCATCGTCAGCAGCGGATCGGCAAAAACGATCTTCGCCAGCAGCTTGGGCGAAAACAGTATCCGCTTCCGATGGGTATCATCTTCGGATATAATTGCACTCCTT
>DATMLR010000308.1:0-4741 GCA_035570015.1 Puia sp. | reverse complement strand
GTGGTGTTCCAGCACCGCCATTTTTTTATAATAATAATAATGGGGATTCTCTTGATGTAATCATGCTCAGTTGTTTGGTTTACAATTTTATAATTAGCAGTCCGTACGCTTTCGCCGCGTCTTGCCCACCACGCCGGGATCATTTGCAGGGTTTCCCTTCCAGGAAGACTCCGTCTTCTTTGAGCTCGTAGGTAGCTCCGATCGCCTCACAAATGATCCTGATCTTGTCTTCCAATGATTCATCACCCATCGATGTGGTCAGCACGCAATTGGAAAAGGTCGCTTTGTCAAAGTGAAAGGGAATGCCGTATGCATTCTCCAGGGTCTGGAAGATATCGATGACGGGGGTTTCGTCGAAGTTGAAGCTAATGGCCGGGGCGGTTGGGATAATGTCAGGGTCTTTCTTTTCGGCTTTGAGCTGGATAAGGTCGCGGGAATGCCCTTTATAAAATGCGATCTGGTTGGTCGTAAGGATCAGCGGCTGCGGCAGCGGCGCTGTCCTGCGGGTCACGGCGACTTTGCCGGTTGTGACGAGGACGGTGATATCGCCGTTTTCCTTGTTGGTCGTCACTTTGAAGCTCGTCCCAAGCACGCGGACCACAACATCTCCCGAGTAGACATAGAAGGGACGGCGAGCGTCCTTGGCAACGTCGAAATAAGCGTTGCCTTCCAGGTAAACTTCACGCTTGTCCTTTTGGAGGAAGGCCGCATGGCGGATACCCGATCCAGGCTGGAGGACGACCCTGGTGCCGTCGACGAGATAGACCGTCTGGCTCCGATCGGTCTGGTTGACCCGGTCCAGATCCTGACGGACCAGGAGGTTGGCGACTTTGGGCACATCCTGGGTCCGGGAGGAATCGTGGGGTTGGCGTATCCAGATGACGGCGCCGGTGATGGCCAGGAGGCAAATTACGGAAGCCGCTACCGGTCCCGCCAGGCGCCGTCGCCTGGCGGGACCTTCGGCGGTGTCAGTCGAACCCGTGTCCAGTCGGATCGTGATATCGGACCAGATCGAATCGGCCATTTGCCGGACTTCCTCCGGTCTATCGGTGTAAGCCTGTTCGTCCTGTAAAAGCTTTCTGGTCTGATCGTCAAGATTCTCCAAACGGGAATGAAATTTAGCCAGCGGAACCGTGAGCCGGGCCCGCTCTGTATAGAAGTGGAAGATCCCCGGGAAATATACTCAGGAAATAAAAAATATTTTTAATAGGGCCGCCAGGAGCGGCAGGACGGGGACCTTGAACACCTCTTTAAGCCGGAAAAGCGCCCGCTGCAAGAGGTTGCTGACGGACTGATAGTTGAGGTCCATAAGCTCGGCGATCTGGTCGTGAGTGAATCCCTGGAAATAACGAAGCTGTATCGCTTCCTGCTGGCGCAGGCTAAGGGACTGCATTGCCCGACGCAGGGAGGCGACCTGCGAGGCGCGGGATTCGTTCTCGATGATGCTGGTCTCGATGGGGTTCTCCAGGTGGTTATCGAGGCTGAGGGCGATCCGGGCGGATTGCTGGCTGAGATAACGGTTCTTCTCCAACCGGACGAGCTTGTATCGAAGCGCCTTGAAGAGATAAAATTTAACCGACCGGGCAGGCGCAAGGTTCTTCCGGGATTGCCAAAGCTCGACGAAGAGCTCCTGTATCTGGTCTTTCAGTAGATCCTGATCCGGGCAGAGTCGAAGTCCGTAAGTGATGAGCTGTAGGATATGCTGCTGGTAGATCGCGGCAAACGCTTCCCGGTCACCTTCCTTAAAACGTGACCAGCGCTGCATATCTGCTTCCGACATCATTTCCATAAGGGAAAGTATTACTTTTTCCTGAAATTATGAAGGGCGGTCCGGGAGAACTGGCTTAAGATGAGCCGGCCGCTGATTGCCGCCCGTTCAACAAGCAGCTGGTCCCAGTGCTCGGTCCCTTTCCAGAAAATTGCTTTCAGGAGAGCCATCGCTTCGGGACTGGAATGGGCAAGGGTGCGGGCGAGCTGGTCGATAGATTCGTCCATTTGGCTGAGCTCTTGGTGCAGCTCGGTATAGAGGCCGCGCTTTCTGGCCCATTCTGAGTCGCGCCACATGGTGGCGTCAATGGCCAGGGCACTGAATGCCGACAGGCCGATCCTTCTTTCCACGGCGGGTCCCACAACAAAGGGGCCGATCCCCAGGGCCAGTTCGCTGAGCTTTACATCGGCGCCATTGACAGCGATGGCGTAATCGGCTGCCGCTGCGATGCCGACACCCCCGCCTACGCACCTGCCATGGATTCGGGCGATAACGAATTGCGGGCATTTGCGGATGGCGTTGATGAGGTGGGCGAAGCCGCTGAAGAAAAGGAAGCCCTGGTCCGCATTCTGGATGGCCATGAGTTCGTCGAAGCTGGCGCCGGCACAAAAAGCTTTTGATCCTGCGGAACGCAGGATAATGACCCGCGTATGCGGGTCATTGCCGGCGCCGTGCACCTCATGGGTAAGGGCGTCGAGCAGCCGCCCGGGCAGGGAGTTGCTTTGGGGATGGTAAAATTCGATGGTAGTTATCCCGTCGTGGGTTTCCGTTCGGACATGCCCTTCGCTGATCTCTCGAAGCATATGATAGGTTTGGTTAAACTACTTCAATGGCGCATCTGAACCATCGTCAGAATGGTGGCGATGGCTACGCTCTCTCCCGTCTCGTCGTAAACATCTACATACCATTTTACGATGCCGCGAGGGATATCGGTTGCCTCTTTTTTCTCCTGAGCGATTTTCTCTTTACAAGTTAGTCTGACGCCGATCGTGCTGCCGGCGTAGACAGGTTTGAGGAACCGGCATTCTTCAAGGCCATAGTTTAGCATGACCGGGCCTTTGCCGGGGTCGACGAACAGGCCGGCGGCGGCACTGAGGATGAAGTATCCGTGCGCGACCGGTTTCTCAAACAAGGTGTCTTTCAGGGCGGTATGGTCCGTATGAGCATAAAAATGATCCCAGCTGACCCCCGCGAAATTAGTAATATCCGCTTCGGTGACCGTCCGCTTGTGGGTTATCACAGTGTCGCCTATATGTAGCTCTTCAAAATATTTCCGGAAGGGGTGTTTGTCGTCCATCGACTGGGCGGCATGAGGCTGCCAGGTATTGGTGAGGGCGGTGATCATAGAAGGGGAGCCCTGGACCGCTACGCGCTGCATATAGTGGCGGACGCCGCGGATGCCGCCCATTTCTTCGCCGCCGCCGGCGCGGCCGGGGCCGCCATGTACCAGCAGAGGCAGCGGGCTGCCGTGGCCTGTGCTTTCTCTCCCGCATTCGTTGTTGAGAATAAGGATCCGGCCATGCCAGGAAGCGGCGCCGAGGACATACCGGCGGGCGATATCCGGGTCCGCGGTGACGATGGAACTGCAAAGGCTACCTTTGCCTTTTTTGCTCAGCTCGATCGCCTCATCAGCATTCCTGTACGCCATGAGCGTGCTGACTGGGCCGAAAGCTTCGATCGTATGAGGCTCTTCGGAATGCAAAGGGTCTTCATTCAAAAGCAGGAGTGGGGAAAGAAAGGCGCCCTTTTTAGCATCAGCATCAATGACCTCCACGCTGTCCAGCGAGCCATAGATAAGCTGGGAGGAGGCGAGCAGACGTCTAACCTGGGCGCGGACCTCTTCGCGCTGGGATTGGCCGGCAAGCGAGCCCATTCTTACTTTATCGTTCCCGGGGTTGCCGATGGTCGTTTGGGAAAGGGATTTGACGATCGCCTTCCAGGCATCATCCATTTTGTCCGCGGGCACAAAAATGCGCCGGACTGCTGTGCACTTCTGCCCGGCTTTCACCGTCATCTCCTTGCGCAGCTCTTTCACGAAAAGGTCCCATTCGGGCATACCCGGCTCCACATCCTCGCCGAGTACAAGGCAGTTCAGGGAGTCGGCCTCCATGTTGAAGGGAACGTTCTCCCGCAGGATGCGGGGATGCGATCTCAGCTGCTGGCCGGTGGATGCGGAGCCGGTAAAGGTGATGACGTCCTGGGCGCCGACGTGGTCCAGCAGGTCGCCGGCGCTGCCGCAGATCAATTGAAGGGCGCCGGGGGGAAGAATGCCGGAAGCGGCGATCTCGCGGACAACGGCCTCCGTAAGGAAAGAGGTAACAGTGGCAGGTTTAACAACGGCGGGGACACCCGCCAGGAGGTTGACGGCGATCTTCTCGAGCATTCCCCAGACTGGGAAGTTAAAAGCGTTGATATGGACTGCGGCGCCCTCTTTGGGGACCAGGATATGCTGGCCCATGAAAGTATTGCCTTTACTGAGGTTCATCCCTTCCCCGTCGAGACAGAAGGAGGCGTCGGGAAATTTGCGGCGGAGTGAGGCATACGAGAAGAGATTGCCGATTCCGCCTTCGAGATCGATCCAACTGTCGGCGCGGGTGGCGCCGGTGAGGTAACTTATGCGATAAAACGCTTCCAGATGCTCCCGCAGGTGAACTGCAAGGGCGCGGAGCATCCGGCCGCGCTCCGGAAAGGTCATTCGGCGCAGGGCGGGGTTGCCGGTGTTTCGTGCAAAGTCGAGAATGGCCGCGAAATCGAGGCCCCGGGTACTGGCGTGCGCGACAAGGTCGCCATTAAAGGCGTTATAAAGGGGCTGTCCTTCACCGTCCCCTGTAATCCAACGTCCGGTGATATAGTTTTCTAGCTTGGCCATAGAGCACAATCGTTGAGGGGCGAAGTTACTGAATTTTCACCGGCAGGTCTCCAGTTAGGTGCCCCCCCCTCCAATTTGCCCCCACCCCCCCTCCAATTTGTCTA
>DATMLR010000307.1:0-10687 GCA_035570015.1 Puia sp. | reverse complement strand
GGCACGATCGAGATCGCACCGCTGGCCTATATGCGCGGACGTACACTCGATCATGCCTTTATCATCCTCGACGAGGCGCAGAACGCCACCGACCTTCAGCTGAAGATGTTCCTCACCCGGATCGGCGCCAACGCCAAGGCGATCATTACCGGTGACCTGACGCAGATCGACCTGCCGAAGAACCAGAAGAGCGGCCTGGCCAAAGCGCTCTACATTCTGCAGAACATCGACGGGATTTCCCATATCGAGCTGGATGAGGAAGACGTAGTCCGCCACCGACTCGTCAAGGCCATCATCAAGGCCTACGAGCGGGAAAAACTGGAGCAGGAACAGGAACAGGAGCGCCGTATATCGATCCGGCCAGCCGGAAAGGACGGAGGACTCACGCCGGGAAAGGAAGGATGATTTACTGTCAATTCCCTAACTTTAGCCCCATGATCCGAAAAATCCTCCTGCCGGCAGTCCTATTACTTGCCGCATGCAATAACATTCATTCCTATCCAAAAGCGGAAGACGCCCAGGATGCAGGCCGCCAATTCATCCGGGCTGCTCTGGACGGCGACTACGACAAAGCCAAATTTTATCTTTACTCGGACTCTACGAACAATTTCCTGCTCGACAAGTGGAAGAAAGACTATGCCGGCATGCCGCATGAAGAGCGGAAGAAGTATCAGGATGCGGATATTCTGCCCATAACCATCCAAACGGTTAATGATTCGGTGACCTCTTACACCTACGCCAATAGCTATAAGCGCGATACCACCACCATCCGGGTGGTCCGCATCAACGGCGACTGGCTGGTAGATCTCAAAGAGTTCCTCAACCACAAGCGATAGGTGAAGCTACTTTTCTACATATTCCTGGGCGGCGGTATCGGCAGCGTTTGCCGCCACTTGCTGGGGCTGTGGATCGACCGGCAACTAACCACAGCCTTTCCTACAGGCACCTTTGTCGTCAATATCACCGGCTGTTTCCTCATCGGGCTGTTATACGGGATCGCTATCCGCTACTCCTGGCTCAACGTGGAGTGGAGGCTGTTCCTGATCACGGGGATCTGCGGCGGCTATACGACCTTTTCCACTTTTTCGTACCAGGCCCTCGGACTGATCCGGGAAGGCAATTACGGTTATTTCCTGCTGTATGTCGCGGGAAGTGTCGTCCTCGGCCTGCTGGCCACCATGCTCGGGACAGCCATCATGAGATAGTTTGCCGATTCGCCAACAGGAACTGGCCGGAGGCCAGTTCGCACTTTAGTGCAGACATATATGATATGTCGACAAAAAATTATATTTCCCAAAGATTTTTTGTCGACAATTTTCCTTTAGGTTTGTGATCTCACTTTCAAAAGCCCCCATTATGATGACAGTCTCCCACCCCTGGCACGGGGTTCCGGTAGGCAAGAACGCCCCCCGGGTTGTCAATGCGATCATCGAGATCCCGCAGGGCTCGCGCTGCAAATATGAGATCGACAAAGATTCAGGGCTGCTTAAACTGGACCGGGTCATCTACTCTTCCTTCTACTACCCCGTCAACTATGGTTTTGTTCCCCAGACCTATGGCGACGACAAGGACCCGCTGGATATCCTGGTCATTACCTCCCTTCCAGTGCAGGGCCTCACCCTGATGGAGGCAAAGGTCATGGGCGTGATGCAAATGGTGGATAGCGGGGACGCTGACGACAAGATCATCGCCGTGGCGGCGCACGACCCCAGCGTCAATCACTACAACAATATCGAAGAGCTGCCGAAACATTTTTTCGAAGAGCTCCGCCATTTTTTCGAAGAATACAAGAAACTGGAGAACAAAACCGTGGTCGTAGAAGAATTCGGCGACAAGACAACCGCCATTAAGGTTATTGAAGAAGCTGTCCGCCTCTATGACGAAACTTTCCGCAAGAGTTAAATCAGTAAGCGCTTGATCAGCCGCAGATGATGTGTTCGCTCGGAAGTCTCCGCCTGGACGATTCCCATATTATCGATCTTATCGATCCGCACCTTTCCTGATGCATGGATGATCTCACTGGGGTTGAGCAGGATGCCGACATGTGTGATCCGCCCTTCCTCATTATCGAAAAATGCCAGATCGCCGGTCTTTGTCTCTTCCAGGAATCCGATCGCCTCGCCCTGACCGGCCTGCAGATGGGCATCCCGCAGCAGGGAAATACCCATGAATTTGAAAACGCTTTGCGTAAATCCGCTGCAGTCTATCCCGAAAACACTCTTTCCGCCCCACAGATAGGACGTATTGAGAAATTTGTACGTAAGCTGTCGGATTACCTTGGGATCAGTACCTGCTTCCGCCGGGTCCCAGATCTTGCCCTTGTAATGGACCTGGTTCTTTCGCCATTGCGCCTTCCCGTTTTTCATGGCCGTCAACTGGCTGCCCATCGGGACCATCATGGGGTGACCATTGTATTCAAGCGCTGTTACCCATTCCGGCGTCAATGCCTGTCCCGCCGACTCATATTCCGGTTCGTCCACCTCCACCAGATGCGCCGGCTGGCACCAGCCTTCATACCCGTCAAATTTAACGCGGATGCGATACCAGTCCCGGCTGGCCTGATCCAGGATCTCACAGCACTCCCCAAATAATAGCTGGCTGACCATTTCAGTCCGGTGTGCCGGTTCTGACCTCAAAGGGCTGACGGGGACGCAACAAATTGCCTGGATCATGGCCGAAAATTAAACAGTAAATCGGCTTTTGCAAAATTTTATGACCCGGCGTTCCGTTAGAACCTTTGGGAGCCGATCCTTGTTGTGAAATTGTGAACTTTTGCAGATTGTGCATCTTATATAGACATCCTGAACGTGAACAAAGGGCCTTTTCACCATATGACGGACCAGGAACTGCTGGACCAATACTATACCAGCGGGGACAATGACTGGCTGGGCATACTTCTCCCGCGCTACACCCTTCTGCTCCTGGGGGTGTCGATGAAGTACCTGAAGAATGAGGAGGAAGCAAGGGACTGCGTACAGCAGATCTTCGTCAAGGTCATCACGGAGCTCGCCAAATACCGGGTCGAGTATTTCAAGTCCTGGATCTACACGATCGCCCGCAACCATTGCCTGATGAAGCTGCGCGATCGCCATGGGCATGCGGAACTGTCCGAAACCATGCTTGCCGCCTGGGATGAGGACCCGGGAAAAAGCAGCCACCGGGAAAAGGAACAGTGGCTGGAGTGGATGGGACAATCCCTGGAGGAATTGGGAAAAGAGCAAAAACTCTGTGTAATTTTGTTCTACCTCGAGAAAAGATCATATCAGGAAATCGCGTTAACTACCGGTTATACCCTGATGCAGGTAAAAAGTTATATCCAGAATGGAAAACGGAACCTCCGGCTGAGCATGGAAAAAAAGGCCCGGGAAAAAGCAAGCTGACATGAACAAGGATCTGCTCAACATATTAGCCAATAGTAACAAGGACATCGACAATCAACAGTTGATGGACTATCTCAGCGGCAAGCTTTCCGGCGAGCCGCTGCACGATGTCGAACGTTCCATGGCCGATAACGCGTTTCTGAACGATGCCGTTGAAGGCCTCCAGCAGTTGGACAGTAGTAAGAACATCCAGGCTTATGTCGATCAGCTGAACACCAACCTGCAAAAGTCCATGGCGAAAAAGAAACAACGCCGGCTGAAACGGCGGTTGAAAGACGACCCCTGGACCTACGTCGCCATCGCGCTGGTGATCGCGCTTTGCGTCATCGCCTATTGGATCGTACGGATCTCCCTTTTAAAAAAATAAGCCGCCCGAAGGCGACTTCGAAGTCCGAATTAACTCTTTTTACGCACCGGAATGCGCCAGGGCAGCCACCAGGATCAGCAGAAGAGCTACATAGCATCCGAATCCGATCCAGGCCCATTTCACGCGCCGGTGATGGTAGTCGTCATTGATCAGATAGGCGATCAGCACTCCGATTAATCCGATGAAAAAACCAAGGGCAAATCCGCCGATGTGAAAACTGCCGTCGTCATCATAATAACCTCCGCGCAGCCTGGCCAGCGACTTCTTGTCGATGGTACCGTCCGGATTGATGGAATGACGAAGCTTCCGCAGGGCCAACTTGAATTCCATCCTTTTGAGCCACCCCATTTTCTTCCCGGTCAGGTGTTCAAGATCATCCACATTCATGGTAGACAATTCCTGCAGACTGATCGTCTTGCCCGTACCCGCGATCGGGATCCGGATATCGGACGCCTTCAACGGCGTCACGGATGCAGGTGGAGTGGGAATGGAAGAAGCCACGACGGCAGCAGAGACGCTGCATGGAATGAGAACTCCGAAAACAAGAGCAAGGGCTAAAGTTTTTTTCATAAATGGTTAACCGATTAGAGAGTTAGGAATTAATTTGCGGACTAAATATAGAGTTTACTCATCAATTCAACAAATCTATGCCTTTATTCCCGCGCTTACTTGTCCTCCTGCTGTTGACCGGACTGGAACCGTCATTTGCCCAACGTGTCAGCTATATTGTTTCCTTTCCCAACCTGGCCCATCACGAAGCGCAGGTCGAGCTCATCGTAAGCGATATCCCAACCCGGTCAGCCGTTTTCCGAATGAGCCGGTCTTCACCGGGCCGCTATGCGACCCACGAATTCGGCAAAAACATCTATGACTTATCCGCAACCGATGAGGCGGGCAAGCCACTCACGGTCAACCGGATAGATGGTGATATATATGAAGTCTCCCATCCCGGCGCCTATGTCCGGCTGAAATACACCCTCTATGGCAACTATGCGGACGGCACCTACGCAGGCATCGACCCCGCCGGCGTCCACCTGAATATGCCCGCCACCTTCCTATGGATGAAAGGCGTCGACAATATCCCGATCACCATTCATTTCAACCTCCCCCAACAAGAGCATTGGACCATCGCCACGCAGCTCCAGCCTACCAGCGATCCCTATACGTTCATGGCACGGGGGCTGCAATACTTCATGGATTGCCCTGTCGTGATCGGCAATCTTAGCTACCGCAACTGGACGGTGACAAACCCCGACGGAAAAAAGTACAACTTCCGGATCGCGCTCGACGGGGCAGCTGACAGCGCCGACTTTTCCGCATTCAGTGATAAAGTGCAACGGATCGTGCGGCAGGAACAGGCCGTCTATGGAGAAGTCCCGGCCTACGACTATGGTACCTATACTTTTCTCGCAAGCATCAACCCTTATGTTCACGGGGATGGTATGGAACACCGCAATTCCACCATGATCACCATCGGATCCGCCTTTCATGGCGAAGACCGGATGCTGGGTGTTTTTGCCCACGAATTTTTCCACTGCTGGAATGTAAAGCGCATCCGGCCGCGCACGCTGGAGCCCTTCAACTTTGAAAAAAGCGATATGAGCCACGAACTCTGGTTTGCGGAAGGTTTTACTCAATATTACGGCAACCTCCTGCCCGTCAGGGCGGGTATCGGAAAAGACACCGACTTTGTCAAACGAACGGTCGCGCAACTGATCGACACGAAAACGAATACGCCCGGCGCCCGGCTCTATTCCCCCGTCCAGGCCAGCGAAATGGCGGTATTCACCGATGCAGGCGTGTCCGTCGATATGACCAACTTCCAGAATATCTTTACTTCTTACTACCCCTATGGCGCCTCCATCGCACTGGCGCTCGACCTGGAGCTCCGGGAAAAATACAATAAAACCCTCGACGACGTGATGGAAGCTGCCTGGAAGAAATTCGGGAAACCCGAAGTGCCCTATACCGTCGCCGGTCTGCAGGAAGTCCTTGCCGCCGTAACGGGCGATAAGAAATTCGCGCAGGAATTCTTTGGAAATTATATCTACGGGCACCAGCCGATCGACTACGACCCGCTCCTGGCTCCTGCCGGCTTCCACGTCCGCAAGGCAGAGCCCGGCAAAGCCTGGATCGGCAATCCCCGTACAGCGGAACGCGAAGGGCTACTGATCATGCAGAATACCCTCCGCGGCACGCCGCTCTATGATGCGGGGCTGGATGTAGACGATAAAATAATTTCAATTGATAATCAGGATATTAGAACATTATCCGACCTGACTGCCGTACTGGACCGCCTCCATCCGGGCAACCCCGTCCCCATCCGGTACCTCCATCGCAATGAGGATCACATGGCCCGGATCACGCCTCAGGAGAATCCCGGCCTTCTCATAGAAAGCTTTGAGACTGGCGGTCTTGCGGTTACGCCGGCCATAATGAAATTCAGACAGAGCTGGCTTGGTCCGAAATGACCCCGGGCTACCCCTCGGCCAATCGCCAGGCTACCCCCCCCCGCGGCACAGCAATTGCGAGGTATAGTATAAATCGCCTACTATGAGCACGTTGCAACAAATCAGACAATGGAGTGCCGCCCACCATCCCCGGTGGCTGGTGATTGTCCGGATGGCCCTGGGGCTGATTCTGCTGGGCAAAGGCATCAGTTTCATGCATGATTCCGCGTTGATGGACGACCTGATCTATCACAATAACCAATTGGCGCACGACGGCACCCACTGGCTGCCGATCCTCATCACTTGGGCAAACATGCTTGGCGGTTTTATGATCCTGGTTGGCTTGTGGACCCGGCTAATGTGTTTCCTGCAGCTACCGATATTGATCGGCGCAGTCATCGACATCTATGCCCAACGGAGTGGATTGGACGTAGGAAACGAATTGGGGATCGCCGCGGTGGCCCTGATCCTGACGGTCTTCTTCCTGATCGAAGGCAGTGGCCCGCTGTCGCTGGACGGATACTTCGAGCATAACCGCCGGAGCCAGACAGGCACGAACATGCCATGACCGCCTACTGATACTGAATCATAACCTCCTACTGATACTGAATATAGATCGGGCTTGGCTTTTGCGCCAGCACTTGCGCCGGCGTCATCAAATTGGTCGGGGGTAAATGGACACCGCGCGGGGGCTTTCCGACGTCGTTCTTATAGAACAGTTTGAATCCGGTGAATTCTATCGGAAATCCCGCAACATAACTCTTATAGCTGTCCGTCTTGAGGCTGACGGGTCCCCAGCCGTCCATATCCATCACAAACTGACAATCGGGTGTCGGATGGATCTGCCGGGCGTTGGTGACCATGTCCTTCGTAAAGCGATGGAACATCAGGATCTTGGGCGGAAGGCCATTTGCCTTCGCGAGTTTCGACAGATATTCAATACACCAATTGGCATCCGAGGCATCTAACGAGCCGATTACCTTCCCCGGCTTCTTTCCGGATTTAGCCATGGCGAATTCAGGGTCTATCCCAAGATGCACATTGGGCATTTTCAGGTACTTCTCCAGCAGCGGAACCTCCGTCTGCACATTGCTGAAGCCGACCTGTATATCCAGGAAAACGATGGCGTTGACCCGCACAGCCATATGCAAGACCGAGTCGATCTGTTTAAAGGGCATCCGTGCCCGGTACTTGCCGTCCTTGCCGGGAGCACCTTGCGCGGTGACGGCGATATAGTGAAGGCAGGGCAGCACGGGGATCGTCGGATCGGCCGCCTGCCACTTCTTACACTCACCCTGCAGCTTCTGGAGCATTTCATTGGGCGGATATTCCCCGAGCACGCCCATATGCTTGGAATAGAGATTCCCGTAATAAGCAACGATCCGGTTGAATGGCAGAATCGCACCCGGGTTCGGATACGCCGTATGAACCGGCCAGCGGTGGGAGGAATCGCCATTCGCGAGATGGACCAGCAATTTATTATAGAGCGCCGTATCCAGCGGCCCGGCAACCACGGAAGCCGGACTAACCGTGTCTTTCTTTGGCGCGGCGGCTTTGGCGGCGGCGGCAGCAGTATCCCCCGCTTTGCCCGCTTTGGAATTGCCGTTGCTGCAGGCGGTGGCACTGATCAGGACGAGGCTGCATACGCCCGCTACGCAAATTGCCCTGAAGGCCTGATGAGAAGAACGAAGATGAAATTGAGGGTGAGAACGATCATTGTGCTGCATGGTAGACCTCGCCGGAAATTTTTTGATGTGCGGGCAAAGTTAACGGAAAACGAACCCATTCGATTTTTATTTTATAACAAAAACCTAAAAAGTTGCATATTATTAGTCTACAAATTTGGTAGACTAATTGTCTATTCATATCTTGCCCACGGGTTCACATGAGTTACGTGGCCGAGCGGAGAGGCGGAGGTCCGCAAGACCTTTTACGAAGGTTCGAATCCTTCCGTAACTGCGGCTGAATGTTTTTTTATGGCAACAATGGTTAGACCTGAAACGGGTGGTGTTTTTACACTGCCCTTTTTATTTGTCTACGGGCTTGACGTATAACGGATGCCCAGGCAAGACGTAAACCGGTCGGGGCCCGTTCAAATGGAATCCGTTAGGCATCGGATCGGCATTGGCTGACCGGCATACCGGCATCCGCTCCACCTTCGCAACATCGGGGATCAGGCAGGACATGTGATCAGGTTTCAGCACCCGCACCGGTCCCTCAGGGGTGCTCAACAAGCCTTGAGCCTTTTCCGGCGATTGCAGCAAACCACTGATTGACAAGGGAGAAGCCCCCGTGACCTCCAATTTCCATCGCAGTAGCGCGCTGTCCGACTTGGGCAACCCCTGACCATCGGCGGCGGCCCCCATCATCAGACCCAAAAGGAGATATAAAATACTTTTCATGGAATTCCAATTTATGGGAGGATGAAAAACCCCTGGAATTTACATAAGCAGAGGTTATCTCATTTTCTTAAACGCATTGATCAGTCCGTTGGTAGAAGAATCGTGGGATTTGATCTCGTCATCGTTCTGAAGCTCCGGCAGGATCTTCCCCGCCAGCTGCTTACCCAACTCCACTCCCCATTGATCGAAGGTAAAAATATTCCAGATGACCCCCTGGACGAAGATCTTGTGTTCATAGAGTGCGATGAGCTCTCCGAGGCTGAATGGCGTTATCTCTTTGATCAGGAAGGAATTAGTAGGCCTGTTCCCGCTGAAGCCCTTATAAGGGATAAGGGCCGCGGGCACCTTCTCCGCTTCCAGTTCCTCCTTTGTTTTCCCGTTCATCAGCGCCTGCGTCTGCGCAAAGAAGTTGGACAGCAGTTTGACATGGTGGTCGCCGATCGGGTTATGGCTGATTGCCGGAGCGATAAAATCACAAGGGATCAGGACCGTTCCCTGGTGAATCAGTTGATAGAATGCGTGCTGGCCGTTGGTTCCCGGCTCACCCCAGACAACAGGGCCGGTGGACCAGCCCACGGAGTGACCATTCCGGTCCACACTCTTGCCATTACTTTCCATATTCCCTTGCTGGAAATATGCTGCAAAACGATGCATGTACTGGTCATAAGGCAGGATCGCCTCCGTCTGCGTTCCGAAGAAATTGGTGTACCACAACCCGATCAGGGCCATCGTGACGGGGATGTTCCGGTCGAACGGGGTGTTCCGGAAATGCAGGTCGGTCTGGTGCGCCCCCTTCAGCAAGGTTTCGAAATTCTCATACCCCACGGTCAGGACGATGGAAAGCCCGATCGCGCTCCACAGCGAATACCGGCCGCCCACCCAATCCCAGAACTCGAACATATTGGCCTTATCGATCCCAAACTTCACGACTTCCTTTTCATTCGTCGACAACGCTACGAAATGTTTAGCCACCTGCTTTTCATCCTTCGCGGCTTTCAGGAACCAGTCCCGCGCCGTATGGGCATTCGTCATCGTCTCCTGCGTCGTAAAGGTCTTGGAAGCGATAAGGAACAGCGTTTCCTCCGGCGTGATCTGTTTGAGGGTCTCTACGATCTGCGTGCCGTCGACATTGGAAACGAAATGCGCTTCCATTCCCGGTACCCAGTAAGGCCGGAGCGCTTCGGTAACCATGACCGGACCGAGATCGCTGCCGCCGATGCCGATATTGACAATGTATTTAATTTTCTTGCCCGAGTAACCCTTCCACTCCCCGCTGTGGACCCGGGTACTGAAGTCTTTCATCTGCGCCAGCACCCGCCGCACCTCCGGCATCACGTCCTTGCCATCGCTATATACCGGTCCGCCGGAAAGGTTGCGCAGCGCGGTATGCAGGACGGAACGATCTTCCGTCTGGTTGATCTTCTCGCCGGTGAACATCGCCTCGATCGCTTCCTTTACCTGACATTCCGCCGCCAGCTGCCGCAGCAATTCAAGGGTCTTGTCGGTAACGATATTTTTCGAAAAGTCGAACAAGATATCGTCGAGCCTCAATGAATACCGGGAGAACCGCGCCGCATCAGACTTGAATATCGAGCGCATATGCGTTCCCTTTATCTCCTTATCATAGTGCTGCTGTAATTGTTGCCAGGCGGTTGTGTCTTTGGGAGTTAGTTTGGGGAACATAGCGATTATTTTTGTTAAAGGTATTTACAATTAGTGCTTTACAATTGTTCGATAGCCGCTACCGCCTGCTCCACCATCGCAGGACTGATATCCAGATGGGTGACGAATCGCACCTGGGTGGGCGCAATTGCAATAACCAGAACGTCCAACTCCCGAAGCCGCTGCGCCAGCGTTTTCGCCGGCAAGGCCGGATCTACGTCGACAATGATGATATTGGTCTCGACCGGCATTATGCTTCGAACAAACCCTTTCTTCTCCACCGCCGCCGCAATCATCCTGGCATGTGCATGGTCGATCGCCAGCCGGTCGATATGATGCCGCAGTGCATAGATCCCGGCCGCTGCCATGAACCCGGCCTGCCGCATCCCGCCGCCAAAGACCTTCCGCACCCGCCGGGCCTGCCGG
>DATMLR010000306.1:0-10574 GCA_035570015.1 Puia sp. | reverse complement strand
GCGTCGATGTAAAACCTGCCAAATGGACGTATGAACAAGGCGTGCTTTGGCTCGGGATGATGCGACTGTGGTATAGTACGGGCGGTGCGCCATACTGTGACTATGCCAAGCGGCAGGTGGACCAGTTGGTAGATAAGGACGGGAACATAGCGGCGTATGAGCCGAAGGAATTTAGTCTTGATAACGTCCTTCCGGGGCGGGTTTTGCTGGATTTATATGAGGTGACATTGGATGTCCGATATTATAGGGCGGCAGTGAGACTGCGGGAGCAGCTGAAGGATCAGCCACGGACGACGGAAGGAAATTTCTGGCACAAGGGGAAGTATCCGCAACAGGTCTGGCTGGACGGTCT
Source organism: Puia sp. (assembly GCA_035570015.1). Lineage (GTDB taxonomy): Bacteria > Bacteroidota > Bacteroidia > Chitinophagales > Chitinophagaceae > Puia. The sequence goes on along the minus strand of DATMLR010000306.1, from coordinate 10,222 downwards.
CTATATGGGGATGCCGTTTTTGGCACAATATGCCGCGCTCTTCCATGAGGATAGCGTGTTTGATGATATTGCGCATCAGTTTGCGGTGATTGAGCGGCATGCACGGGATACTCTTACCGGCTTGCTATATCATGGGTGGGATGAGTCTGGATTGGAGAAATGGGCGGTGAAGACGGGGGATCAAACGAACGGCCATTCGCCGAACTTCTGGGGAAGGGCGATGGGCTGGTTTGGGATGGCGTTGGTGGATGCGCTGGACTATTTTCCAAAGAGTCATCCGGGTCGGGATACGTTGGCGGGTATCCTGCGACGTTACGCCGAAGCGGTTCGGAAGGCGCAGGATTCGACCAGCGGGGTCTGGTGGGATGTTCTGGATAAGCGGGGATTGGCGGGCAATTTTCCGGAGGCTTCGGCCAGCGCAATGTTCGTGTATACGCTCGCGCGCGGGGTGAAGGAGGGCTATTTACCCGAGAGTTATGGGATGGTAGCGGAACGGGGATATTCAGGGATTAGGAGCAAGTTTATTTTGCGGGAAGACATTGGTCACTATCTCGGGTATAACGGTGTCGCCGGGACGGTCAAGGTAAGCGGGTTGGGAGGTAGTCCTTACCGAGACGGAACCTATGCCTACTATACCGGCGAAACGGTGGTGGACAACGATCCAAAGGGGGTAGCCGCTGTTTTGCTGGCAGCGGTTGCGATGGACGAGCTGATGATATCGACCGGCCGCGGCGATAAAACGGTCCTGCTGGATTACTACTTTAATAATGAGCGGCGAAAGGACATTACAGGAACGTCAATTCGTTATCATTATACCTGGGAAGACCGTGCCAACAGTGGGTTCGCGTTGTGGGGTCATTTGTTCCGGCAGTATGGAGCGCATACCGATACGCTGCCGGTGGCGCCGACGGCGGAGAATTTGCGGCGGGCCTCAGTGTATATCATCGTCGATCCGGATGATGACCGGGAGGTGCCGGATCCGCATTATCTAATGCCCAAAGAAATCGGCGTTATCGATGACTGGGTGAAAGCGGGTGGGGTGCTGGTGCTGATGAGCAACGATTCGGCGAATGCAGAGTTCGAGCATTTTAATCGGTTGGCAGGGACATTTGGAATTCAGTTCAACTGGGACGATTATCATAAAGTGATCGGGAACGATTATTCGATGGGGGCGTTCGAATTTAGCGACAAAGACACGATCTTTCGGACCACGCATAAGGCCTATGTCAAGGAAATGAGCACGCTTAGTGTGAAGCCGCCTGCGTACCCGGTCTTCACGGACGGCGGTCACGTGATCATGGCTGTGGCGAAGGTTGGAAAGGGAACGGTATTCGCGGTGGGTGATCCTTGGTTTTATAATGAATATACGGATGGGAGGAAGTTGCCGCCGGAATATCAGAACTATAATGCTGCCCGCGATCTGGCGCAGTGGCTGCTGCGGCAGGCGCATTGATTTTAAAAAATAGCTAGAGATGAAAAAGTTTTTAGACGAGAATTTTTTGCTGGGCACAGATGCCGCCCGGCAGCTCTACCACGAGTATGCCAAAGAAATGCCGGTTATCGACTATCATTGTCATCTGTCGCCGCGGGAGATCGCGGCCGATCAGCGGTTTGCCAATCTGACGCAGGCATGGTTGTCCGGGGATCACTATAAGTGGCGGGCGATGAGGGCCAATGGCGTGGAGGAGGGGTATTGCACGGGGGAGAAGCCGGATTGGGAAAAATTTCAAAAATGGTCGGAGACGGTGCCCTATACGTTGAGGAACCCATTGTATCACTGGACGCACCTGGAATTGCAGCGGTATTTTGAGATCGATGAGATCTTGAACGGGCGGACGGCGCGGAAGATATATGATGTTTGTACGGAGAAATTGCAAACAAAAGAATATTCGGTGCGGAATCTGCTGCGGAAGATGAATGTGCAGGCGATTTGTACGACGGACGATCCGGTAGATACGCTGGAATATCACCGGCAGCTGCGGAAGGACGGATTCGAGATCCCGGTATTGCCGGCTTTCCGGCCCGACAACGCCATGAATGTGGACCATCCGGAGCGGTTCAATCACTATATCAAGAAACTGGAAGCGGCGACAAACGTTGCGATCTCCAGCTTCAACGACTATCTGTTTGCGTTGCAGAACCGACATGACTTCTTTTCTTCGATGGGGTGTACGGTGTCGGATCATGGATTGGAGGAGATGTATGCGGAGGAATTCACCGGTTGGGAGGTGGAGACGATCTTTAATAAGGTGCGGGGCGGGAAGGAACTGAACGATATGGAGCGGCGCAAGTTCAGATCGGCGATGCTGGTGCATTTTGCAGAGTGGGATTGGGAGAAGGGGTGGGTGCAGCAGTTCCATCTGGGGGCGCTGCGGAGCAATAACAGCCGGATGACACAGCGGCTTGGGCCGGATACGGGCTGGGATTCGATCGGGGATTTTTTGCAGGGCCGGGCCTTGGGGCGCTTTCTTGACCGGCTGGACAAGGAAGACAAACTGGCAAAGACTATTTTGTATAATCTGAATCCCGCGGATAATGAGCTGATCGCGACGATGATTGGAAATTTCAACGACGGTTCGGTCGCGGGCAAGGTGCAGTTCGGTTCTGCGTGGTGGTTCCTGGATCAGAAGGAAGGGATGACGCGGCAGATCAATACCTTGTCGAATATGGGGCTGCTTAGCCGGTTCGTGGGGATGCTGACGGACTCGCGGAGTTTCCTGTCGTTCCCCCGGCATGAATATTTCCGTCGCATTCTTTGCAATTTGTTCGGGGAGGAGATGACGAATGGGGAGCTGCCGAACGATATGGAGTGGATCGGGAAGGTGGTCCGGGATATCTGTTATTATAATGCACGGCAATATTTCAATTTTCAGCCGGCGCTGGCGTACTCGGAATAAGGCGCTGGCGTATTCGGAATAAACGATTGATTGTTAATGGTCAATAATGGGCATCCTTCTTGCGATAGTAGGGAAAAAGATAAGCTATGAAAAAGATCGTAATAATCGGCCTGCTGGCGTTGGGTCTTGGTGCTATAGGTACCGGGTGTGTTCCGCCTCCTCCTCGTCAGGCCCCCAAATTGCCGCCGGCGCCTCCTGGTGGTCCAAGTGCAGTCGTGATTCACCATAATTTTGGTACCTTACCAGTATAAAATCAGCACATATGGCCAAAAAGGAAAAAAACACGATCGACATGCCGGAGGTCCGCGATATTCCGGGCCAGGAGCATGTCCGGCCGCCTCGTTTGGGTGAATTGGCGGACGAAACGGCTTCTTCGGCTGACGAAGAAGGTGATGATGTTTTGGGTCCGCTGGATAGCGGTGAGGACAATGACTTCCGGATGGACCGGTCATCGAATGTATCGGCCTCGGAACGGGCAGATTTGGCGTCAGCTGCCCGGGATGATGGTGGCTTGGATGAGGAGACTTTGCAGACCGGGTTGCTGGACAGTACGGACGATGATGGAACCCCGCTCAATGAGAAGAGTTTCGGGGAGGGCCGGAACGATGATCTGTCTGCTGATGACCTGGATGTTCCCGGAGCGGATGATGATGACCGGGATGAGGCGTCAGGGGAGGAGGATGAAGAAAATGAGGATTACAGTATCTCCAAAAATGAGGACGATACGGATATCAACCCTGATCTGGAATTTGGGGGGGAGGGGTAAAAGAGCCCGGGGTGGTGACGGTAATAGAACCCGGGGTGGTGGCGATCCGGGCTGACTCCTGGCCGGTAATGCGGGTCGTCGGCAGGCTTTGCGGATAATTTTCCTGAATGAATTTGATGAGACCTTCGCGGACGTCACAGCGAAGGTCGAAGGCGTTGCCTGAACTTCCGGCGCTCATCAGTGCCCGGACTTCGATAGTCCGTTCGCTCGTGTTGGTTACCTGCAGGATATTGATGCGTTTGTCCCACAGTGGGTTATTCTCCAGCAGGCGGGTCAGCTCGGTTCGCACCGGCTGGAGGGGAATGCTGTAGTCGAGGTAGAGGAAAACGGTCCCGAGGATGTCGGAGGTATTGCGGGTCCAGTTCTGAAAAGGTTTTTCCACAAAGTAATTAATGGGTAGGATCAGGCGGCGCTGGTCCCAGATCTTTAGGACGACGTAGCTGAGGGTAATCTCTTCTACACGGCCCCATTCCCCTTCTACCACCAATACGTCGTCGATCCGAAGCGGCTGGGTGAAGGCGATCTGAAAGCCTGCGAGGAAATTGCCCAACGATTTCTGAGCGGCAAAGCCGATGATGATGCCTCCTACGCCGACGCCGGTGAGTAGGCCGGTTCCGATCTTCCGGAGATTATTGAAGCTGAGCAGGATCGCACAGATCGTCAGAACGATGACAAGGCTGACAGCGAGGCGCCGGATGAATTGGAGCTGGGTCCGGATCTTCCGTTCCTTGAGGTTGTCGGCCTTGTCGATATCGAAGGTATGGTATACGTAGTCCTCAAATACCTTGATCAGGGCGATCAGGACATTGGCAAAGGAGATGGCGAGCAGGATTTCCGTAGTCTTATTGAGAAAAAAGGCGATGTTGGTCTTCATTCGCATGAGCGGGAGCAGGAAATTAAAGGCCAGCAGGGGCAGGAAATAGCTGAAGGGTTTGCTGAGCCGGCTGAGGAGGCTGCGGCTGAAGGAGAAGGACGGCTTGTCGCGCTTTGGCTTGCGCCGCAGCAGGAGCGATAGCATGAACTTAAAGATCAGGCCGATTATGATCGCCAGGGCTACCAGGATGCCATCCCACAGATAAGCGGGTAATTTGTCGAACTGCGCCAGGAACTGATCAGGCATGGTGGCACATTTTTTTATACAGCATATATACGACAGTTAGCTGTTTAGTTCCAAATAAAGTTTTTGTGCGATAGAGGTTTAGGTTAATGGACGCCATCCCGGGTCTCCGGGATGGCTTATTTTTTTGGGGGCGCGCGATTTTGGGGCGCGATAAAAAAAGCCGGTCAGCGACCGGCCTGGATACGGGATGAGGATGCGTTCAGGCCCTTCTGATAACGCCCAGTATCAATGCGATCAGTGCCAGAACGATCAGAATATGGATCAAACCGCCAACGCTATATACGAAAACGCCGAGAAGCCATCCGATCAGTAAGATGACTGCGATCAAATACAATAGACCACTCATAAAAATAATTTTTAGTGCCAGGAATAATTGTTATCTGCTTGTAGTATTGAAAAATGCTTGCCAAATTCTTTTGTAAGGCTAATTCCGCATTAAAGAGGCAAGGATGGGGAACAAAGTCTACAATCCGGGCACAGTAAAGACGAGCGGCTGTCGCAATCTGGCAGTGATCTTGCTGATATTCATGAAATGAAGCGCACCCCCCCCTCCCTCAAAACATTTTGGCGATCGATCCGGCAGGCGGCCGTTGATTTTAACGACGACAACGCCTTCAAACTGGCGGCGAGTCTTTCCTATTCCATGATCTTCGCGATTGGTCCGCTTCTGATCGTGGTGATATCGCTGGCAGGGATTTTCTGGGGGCAGCAGGCGGTGGAGGGTAAGATCTATCTCCAGATCAAGGATCTTGTGGGCAATGCGGCCGCAGTGCAGATACAGGATTTCATCAAATATATTCAGCAGTCGCAGCATACCGTTGCGGGTGCGATTGTCGGCGGGGTGGTGCTGGTGATCGGCGCGACCGGGGTATTCACCGAGATCCAGGGCTCGATCAACTATATCTGGGCAATCCAGGCGAAGCCGAAGAAGGGCTGGTTATACCTGTTGATCAGCCGGCTGATCTCCTTTTCGCTGATTGTGGTGTTTGGATTTATCTCGATGGTCTCGCTGGTGATCAACTCGCTGATGGATCTCTTAAGCGACTTTCTGGTCCGGTATTTCTCACATTTGACGGTTTACTTCTTCTACGGCGTCAATCTATTGCTGGTCCTGGCGGTCACAGTCCTGCTTTTCATGATCATCTTTCGCATCCTGCCCGATGCGATTATCCGCTGGCGGGATGCTTTTGTCGGAGCGGTGTTTACGGGGGCGCTATTCATGCTAGGCAAGCTGTTGATCAGCATATACCTGAGTCATTCGAATATCGGGATGATGTATGGGGCGGCGGCTTCGGTAATGATCATCCTGGTATGGGTATATTATTCTTCGATCATCCTTTATTTTGGGGCGGAATTTACCAAGTCCTATGCAATACGGCATGGGAGCGGGATCCGGCCAAACGAAAATGCGGTTCAGGACACGCGGCGTTTGGAGCCCTGAAGGCTGGCTTTCAGCTGTGACAGCAGGTCTTCCTTTCCTTTCCGATGGACGACCCGGAGTGCCGTTGAGGCGGGCTTCACGCCTTTCGCCTTGGCCTTGATCAATTTCATCAGCTCGTCGGAATAAGTGTCCTTGTATTTGCCGATGTTGAAGGGGCCGGAGAGCTGCTCGATGAGCTGGACAGCCATTTTCATCTCCGCAGGTTTTGTTGATTCCTTAGGGATTTTCAGCTCGGAGGCTGGCCGGATCTCCTGAGACCAGCGGATGCGGTTCAGGACGAGGACGTTGTCCTTTGGCTTGAGGAGGCAGAGGCTTTCCTTATTCCGGAGGACGAAACTTCCGAAACCGACCTTCCCGGTTTTCGCCAGGGCATCGCGAAGGAGGGCGTAGGCTTTGGTACCGGATTTCTCCGGCTCGAGGTAATATGGGGTTTCGTAATAGATGCCGTCGATCTCGCGCTCGTCGACAAATTCGTTGATGCCGATGATTTTCGATTTCTCGGGGCTGGCTTTTTCAAAGTCTTCGTCGGTGAGCACGATATATCGGTCATCGAGCTTGTAGCCCTTGACGATGTTCTCCCACGGCACTTCCTTTCCGGTGTCCTCATTGACGCGTTTGAACCGGATGTGGGCATGGTCTTTCTTATCGAGCATATCCAGGTCCAGGTTACTGTCCTGTGTGGCGCTATACATTTTGATGGGGATATTGACCAGGCCGAAGCCGATGGCTCCCGTCCATATGGATCGCATATAAATGTCGGTTTGAGTGAATTTACGCAATTAGTCCCATAGCCCGCGCACCTGGGCTACGGGAATGTTCATCAACTCCCGGTACTTGGCGACCGTCCGCCGGGCGATGTTATATCCTTTCTCAGCCAGGATGGCAACCAGCTGCCGGTCGGTATAAGGTGCTCTTTTGTTCTCTGCCTGGATGACCTCACTGATGATGTTCTGGATCACCTTGTTGCTGATATTATTCCCCTGTTGGTTGACGATGCCTTCGGTGAACAGGTCTTTGAGCAGGGCGGTGCCGAAGGGTGTTTCCGCGTATTTGTTGCATGTCAGCCGGGAGACGGTCGAGATATCTACTTTCACCTGGTCGGCGATGTCTTTTAGCTTCATGGGTTTCAGCAGGAGGATATCCCCGTATTTGAAATAATCGTATTGCATATGGAGGATGGCGCGCATGATCTTAAGCATGTTGGATTCGCGCTGCTGGATCGCATTGATGAACCATTGGGCGGAGGACAGTTTGCTTCGGAGATATTGGCGTGCCGCCTTATCGAGGGAAGCGTTCTGGGTGGTGCTTTGAACCATTTCCATCCAGGACTGGCTGATATGGAGGTTGGAGGACCGCTGGCGGTAGAGGGCCAGGCCGAGGTCCTCGCCTTCTTCGAAAATGATGAAGTCCGGGAGGATGGATGGGTTTGCCTGGATGCCGGATGTTTCGGGGTTGAAGGGCCGGGTACTGAGGTGGGCCAGGAGGTTTAGGACGATGCGGATCTCGTCGTCCTCCAGACCGAGCTGCTTTCTGAGCTTATCGAGGTTGCAGGTGCGAAGGTCCTGGAAATGGGTCTCGAGCAGCTGGATGGCGGTGCGGACGTCAGGGCGTTTGATGTTCATGTTCCTCAGCTGGAGAAGCATAAACTCCTGAACGCTCCGGCAACCGGCGCCCATCGGTTCGAGCCCGCGGATCAGTCTAAGCGAGCCTTCGAGCTCTTCCGGTTCGATCCAGGTTTTTCTTTTGAAGGAGAGCTCGGAGGCCAGCCCATCAAGGTCCTGCTCGAGAAACCCGTTCTCGTTGAGGGAGTCGATGAGGAAGTCGAGCGTGGGCAATTTGTCTTCGGGGATATCGAGGAAGCGGCATTGGCGTTTCAGCTCTTCCCGGAAGTCAGTGACTTCGGCAATGGGTCTTTCGGGAATCTTATCCGTGTTGATGTAATTGTTGTATTCTGTTTTGTAGTCGGGAATATCATCGTAGGCATATTCTTCCCAGTTCTGAAAATCCTGGATGGTCTCTTTGGAGAATTTATCCGACGGGGTCTCGTCGCCGGAAGACAGCTCTTCGAGAGCAGGGTTTTCGTTCAGCTCATCCTGGATGCGTAGTTCGAGCTCCAGGGTATTCAGGTGAAAGAGGTTTAGTAATTCGATCTGCTGCGGAAGGATAGTGTGTTGCTGCTTTTGCGTTTGAACTTGCTTCAGCATAGTACCCGTTTTAATGTGTATGCGAGGGAAATAGGACAAATTGGACGCCAAAAATTCGACGCCTCCCAATACGGGGGAATGCAGACAATGTAGTTGTGAGCGCGTCAATCTTGTAGAAAAAAAGTACGGATTTGTGGAAAAAATGTCCGGCGGCCAGCCCACCCAGGTCATTTGGTCTGCATTTTGACATATTAGCGGTAATGCCCTAACTTAAATATTACACAGAATCTTAATCTATGCGCAAGGACCGACCTGTAGAGGCTGAACGATCGTTACTACGTCGGTTGCTGCGAATAGTGGGGCGAACTTTGCTCACTATTGTCCTTGTCCTGCTGATCCTGTTCTTCCTGGTGCAAACGCCTTTTGTACAGGATTTTGTTCGGGGGAAGGCGGAAAAGTATTTGTCGCGCAAGCTGAAGACGCGGGTTCGGATCGGCGGCCTGGAGGTCGGGTTATTCGAATCGATCCAGCTTAAAAACGTATATGTGGAGGACCGGCGGCAGGACACGTTGTTATCGGTCGGGCTGATCGATGTGCGGGTGCGGATGTTGGCGCTGCTGCATCATCATCTCGATATCGGACTGGTCCATTTGGCGGATGTAACGGCCAAGATTAGCCGGGAGTTGCCGGATACCGCCTTCAATTTCCAATTCATTGTGGATGCTTTTGCCGGGGCGCCGACGGCCAAGGCTGATACGACGACCGCGACACCGATGAAAATCGATCTGAAAGAATTGCAATTGGACAGGATCCGGTTTGTTTACCGGGATACGGTGACGGGGAGTGATGTGGCGGTCTGGATTGGGCATAGTGTGACACACACCGGTGCGATCGATCTGGATCATTTACGATTTGATGTACCGGACTTCGAAGTGGAGGATATGCAGGCAAAGGTTTGGACGGAGCGTCTTTTGGCGGGGACCGGGGCGGGTGGCAGCGCGCCGGCCGGCAGGATGCCGATCTTGAACATCGGACGGGTGAGACTGGTGAGAAGCGCAGTGGATTATCGGGATTTCGTGGGGCGGCTCGCGACGAATGTGCGGATCGGCAGCCTGGAGACGAACGTGCGCCGGGTCGATCTGGAAAAGGAAGTTTTTCAAGTCAGCGATATTCGGTTGGACAGCACGGATGTGCGTTATGACGACGACAAGCGGAAGCCGCAAAAGGAGGGGATGGACTATTCCCATCTCGGGGTGACAGCGCTGGCGTTGGCGGGGCGAAATCTCGCGTATTCACCCGATTCGATCAGTGGAATGATTAAGTCGGCCATGTTCAGGGAGCAGTCCGGTTTTCGGCTTGATACGCTCAGAACGACGTTTTTTTATTCGGATCATCGTGCGCAGCTGAACGACCTTTTGCTGGTGACGCCGGGGACGGTATTGCGGCGGGCTGTCAGGCTGCGGTATGATTCGATTGGGGGTATGGTAAAAGATGCGGCGAAGACGCAGGTCGATCTCGATCTGGCGGGAAGTAGGGTAAAGGTCGGGGATATCCTGATTTTTGCGCCGGGGTTGAAGAGCCAGCCGGCATTCAGCCGGCCGGATGAGATCGTGCAGGTTACTGCGCGGGCAACGGGGACCTTCGATGCCCTGAATATCCAAACCCTGCAATGTAGCGGGCTGCGGGATATCCGGGTCGATGTGGCGGGGCGGGTCCTGCATCCCTTACAAACCGACAGGCTTTGGGCTGACCTGAAGGTCAACCGGATCTCGGGGAGCCGGGCGGCGTTGACCGGTTTGTTGCCCAAAAGGACGTTTCCTTCGTCGATCAGGCTGCCGGAGCGGTTCGATCTGC
>DATMLR010000305.1:0-3551 GCA_035570015.1 Puia sp. | reverse complement strand
GATGAATATCTTCAAAAGCCGCCGGAACTGGATCTCATTCGTCAGCTTCCTGATGCTAACGGCCATGCTGCCCTTCTTTTACCTCTTTCTGTTCCGGTATTTTTCCTGGTACCTCGTGATCGCTATCGTCGTTTACAGCATGGTCATCATGGGCACCCACGGCACGATCTGGCTACACCGGTATTGCACCCATAAATCTTACGGCTTTAGCCACCCGCTTTGGCGGATCATCACCCAAAACCTCGTTATTAAGACCGTCCCGGAAGAGATCTACGTGGTTTCCCACCATGTGCATCATTGCAAATCGGACGAGCCAGGCGACCCCTACAACGCCCAGGCTGGGTTTTGGTATTGTATGCTGGCAGAATACAACCATCAACGGATCGCCCTCAATTTAAGCGAACCAGCTTACAACAAGGCCGTTCATTTCATGAAACATACTGGAGTAAAACTGAATTCCTATCCGCAATATCAAAAATGGGGTTCCATTGCAAACCCCATATACACCGTCGCTGCCTGGGTGCTCAACTGGAGCTTTTGGTTCGCCGTCTTCTACCTGATCGGCGGCCCGGGCCTGGCCTGCGCACTGTTCAGCGCCGCTATGCTCTGGTTTGCGCTGATCCGGGCTTTTAACTATACCGGCCACGGCGGCGGGAAATTGAAACACCGCGATGGCATCGATTTCGACCGCAGCAACCTTTCGATCAATCAGTCAAGACCAGGGTTATTGGCAGGCGAATGGCATAACAATCACCATCTTTACCCCGGCAGCGCCCGGTGTGGTTTTCTCCCCGCCCAACTGGACCTTGCCTGGGTATACATTTACACGCTGCGTAAGCTGAAAATGGTCGCCTGGTATAGAGATTCCAAACACGAGTTTCTAAGAAAATACATCATGAAAGGACACGCCAGGGATATGGTGCCCCTCGCTGGAGAAGCCTACAACCGGGACCACCTGGACGAGATCGAATTCAACTAGACCAACTTCTCCCTGACCTTCTTCGGCAACGCCGCGACCACGATCTGATAGGAATGATCGATCATCTCCCGGATTTCCTTTGCCTTCAAAGCGCCGTCCAGCCGCACCGTATTCCAATGCCGCTTGTTCATATGATACCCCGGCCGGACCTCTTCATGCCGCTCCCGGAGCTCGACCGCAAGATCGGGATCACACTTGACATTGAACTGATTTCCCTCAGTCAGGCCGGCCAGCAAAAAGACTTTCCCGCCGACTTTGAAGACGAGCGTCTCCTCACCAAAGGGAAAGCTTTCCTCCGCACCCCGCTTCCCCAGACAATAGTCCCGTAACTCTTCCATATTCATAAGTCATCTTCTTAATCAAGTACCAATTGCTTCATCAACCCATCAAAACCTTTCCACGACTCGGCCTGGATATCCCCACAGGTATCCAGGACAAATAAATAAAAGATCCGCTCCGGAAACCGCGACCGGATGAGACCCATCTCATAGAAATTAAGCTTCCCCGGCTCGCTGTTTATCTCTACCGGCGCCTGATCACTTTCGAGCGCAAGTCCGGGGTTGGCCGGAACAGGCCGCTCGATACCAATCAACCGGATGCGCGCTCCCCCACGGTCTTCATACAGACTGTTATCGTTGTACGAAAACGAAATCCCTTTCGGATATTTCTTCGCGAAAGGGAAAACACTGTCGCGAACCCCTTGCATCTGCTTCATCATGGAGGCCATGAAGTCTTCCAGCCGCTCTCCGTTTTCGGGCACTTTGACCACCAGCGCCACCGTATAGCCGATCTGCTTGCCATTCCGGGCCGTCAGGAGCGGAGACTTCATGCTCACCCCCGTTATTCGATTGGCATAGCCGTTAAATTCCAGATCCCAGCTTGAATCGACCTCGAACATGACACCCAACGGATAGGACTGGTATTGTACCAGCGGCCCGTGATGCTGCTTCTGCCACAACGCGGTGCTGCCATAACTGATATCGGGATCGGTGGGCCTGCACTTCGACCTGACCGTCGAATCCATGACATGCGATAGCAGACTGCTGCCTCCCCGGCGCTTATATTGATCCAGCCCATACAGACAACCGAAAGGCATCCCCGCCACGTCCATTGTAAAAGCATACTCCTGCCAGAAATCCACCCCCGTCCGGTCGTCGACGAGCTTTAATGCCTGCCGGAATGCGGCAACCCCTTTTTCAATCTCATCCGAAGTAGCATAAGCGTACCCAAGGAACCAATACCCCCTGCAGTCCTGACCATTTACCCGGATCGCTTGCTTGTAATAGACCTCGGCCGTATCATAAAACGATTTCTGGTCAAGGTTGTATAAATAATGAGCAACCTCCCCTAAAAGCAAAAAGCGCTCAAATTCGTCCGTTCTCAGGGGCTGGTAGACCCGTAAACAGGCTTTTAGCTCCCGGATCAGCGAGTCTTTGGAAATATCGTATACCCCCCAATCGGGAGACCAATGATCATAATAAGCGAGATTGTCCAGCAGGAACCGCTCGTGGGCGTTAAATTGGCCGGATGGGTCTATTTTCCTGAAATTCACGAACTTAACGTCCGCCCGGCACTCGTTCCAGCCTGCCAGGCTGACCAACAGGAGGATAATGGCGTTTTTCATGCCGGTAAAATAAAGGATTTTTTGTCAAGTTCAACCGGGCAACGCCCCCGAATTTCATCGCCCCCAATAGCCGTTCGTCGGGCAAAACATTCGTTCGTCGGGCAAAAGCAATGGCCGGTCGAATAAGTTTCCCCATGGCGGGAACTTTTTACACCTTTGTATCAGCAACGAAAGAGATCCACTGACCTTTGAAAACCAACCCGATCCAAATCCTCCGAAAAAACCGCCTATCCACGAAAAACCAAAAAAAAGATCCACATCCGAAAAACCCGAATCCAATCCTTAAAGACTATCAAGTAGTGAGACCCTGACAAAAAAGATTTTTGACGCCCCACGTAAGTGGGGCGATTTTTTTACCTTCGGTACATCAACAATTTTTTATGCGCATCCAGGAGCTTATTGAAACCGCCAACGCCCTTATGGCCGAAGGTAAAGGCCTGCTGGCCATGGACGAAAGCATGCACACGATCAGCGGCCGCTTTGAGAAAGAAGGCATCCCCAACACCGAAGAGAACCGCCGCGCCTATCGCGAGCTTATCGTGACCACCCCCGGTATCGGCCAGTGCCTGAGCGGCGCCATCCTGTTCGACGAGACCGTCCACCAATCGACAAAGGACGGCGTTCCTTTTATCACGACACTGGAACGCGCCGGCGTTATCCCCGGCATCAAGGTCGACGAAGGCACAACCGAACTCGCCGGTTTCCCGGGTGAAAAGATCACCATCGGTCTTGACCACCTGCGCGAACGTCTGGCCGCCTACCATGACATGCGGCTTCGCTTCGCCAAGTGGCGGGCCGTCATTACCATCGGCCCGGATATCCCGAGCATGGGCTGCATCCACGCCAACACCCACGCGCTGGCCCGCTACGCTGCCCTTTGCCAGGAAGCAGGGCTGGTGCCGATCGTAGAACCGGAAGTCCTCATGGACGGCCCTCATGACATCGATC
>DATMLR010000304.1:0-6313 GCA_035570015.1 Puia sp. | reverse complement strand
CCGTTGTCTGCGGCGCGATCTGCGTACGCCTTCGCGCCGGGGAGATAATATTTTTCGGTGTATTCGCGGACGGTGCGGTTAGCGCTGAAGAAGGGCGTCAGGGTTGCCATGCTCTGACGTACTTTAGCCACCCAGTCGACGGGAATTCCGGCGGCATTGCGGTGATAGAATGCGGGGACGACTTGTTGTTCGAGGATTGTAAACAGCGTCTCCGCTTCATATGTGTCCCAGCCCGGATCGCCGCCATGCTCTTTTCCATCTCCAAGCGCCCAGCCGACATCCGGTCGGTACGCCTCCACCCACCACCCGTCCAGCTCGGATAAATTGAGACCTCCATTAACCAGTACCTTCATCCCGCTGGTGCCGCTGGCTTCCCAGGGGCGCTGCGGTGTATTGAGCTGGACATCGACGCCGTGTACGAGGTGCTCGGCCAGCAGCATGTCGTAATCATTCAGAAAGACGACATGCCGTGACATATTCCATTGGGTGATGAATTGTATCCAACGTTTGATCAGATCGCGGCCGCCCTGATCGGCAGGTGGCGCTTTCCCCGCAATCACCAGCTGCACGGGCTGCTGGCTGTTTGTCAACAATCGGGCCAACCGCGCCGGATCGCGCAGCAGGAGGTCGGGCCGTTTGTAGGGCACAAAACGTCTCGCAAACCCCAGGGTCAGCACCTGCGGATCGAAGACGCTGCCCGCTTCTTCCACAGCCTGCGGCGACGCACTTGCCGAAGCAAGCTGCCTGGTCAGTTGCCCCCGGATAAAGTTCACCAGCCGTTCCCGCGCGGCCGACCGCATCTGCCAGATACGTTCATCCGATACCGTAAGGATTTCTTTCGCCAGGTCCTCCGTATTTCCAAGCCAGCGGTCTTTCCCGCAGGCTTCTGTCCATAAGGTTTCTGCGCCCTGTGACTCCCAACTGGGTACATGTACTCCGTTGGTGACATGGCCTACCGGCACTTCGTCTGTCGGCCAGCGCCAGAAGAGCGGTTCGAACAGATGGCGGCTGACGCGGCCATGCAGTTCGCTGACGCCGTTGACTGCGCCGCTGCCGTGGATGGCGAGATAGGCCATGTTAAAGGGCTCTGTCGGCTCATGCGGGTATTGCCGGCCTAAGCCGATCAGGTCTTCGACCGAAATGTGGAGATCTTGCGTTGCATAGTCGCCTAGATATCGGGCGACCAGCATCGGATCGAAATGATCGAACCCCGCCGCCACAGCAGTATGCGAAGTAAAGAGATTGCCCGCGCGTGTAATGGTCAGTGCTTCGTCGAAGGTGCAGCCGGTTCGCACCATGTAGTTGCGGGCGCGTTCCAGCACGGCAAATGCGGCGTGTCCTTCGTTGAGGTGGCAGACATCCGGGTGGACGCCCAGCGTTTCCAGCAGCTGCCAGCCGCCAATGCCCAGGATGATCTCCTGCTTGATGCGCATTTCGTTGTCGCCGCCATATACTTCGCCGGTGATCCCGCGGTAGACCGGGTCATTGGCGGTGTCATTGCTGTCCAGCAGATAGAGCGTCGCCCGACCTACCTGGACCTTCCAGACGCGCAGCCACACCTTGCTGCCGGGAAAGGGGAGGGACAACCGAAGCCAGTCGCCGCCGGCGGTGCGCAGCGGAGAGACCGGCAGTTGACCGGGATCGTTATAAGGATAGTAATCTTTCTGTTCGCCGTTGCGGTCAATTTCCTGCCTGAAATAGCCCTGCTGGTACAAGAGCCCGACCCCGATGACGGGGACTCCCAGGTCGCTGGCTGATTTCAGCTGGTCACCCGCCACGTTGCCCAAACCGCCGACATAGATAGGCAAGGCTTCGCTCAGCATGAATTCCATGCTGAAATACGCGACAGTGGTTAGCGGGCTGCCCGGATGGCTGCCGGAAAACCAGGAGACGGCTGCATCCGCCGCTTCCTTTTCCCGGACGAGTGACTCGACCTTTTGCCGGAACGCGGGATCGGACAATCGTTGCTTCAGGCTGTCACCCGAAACGGTTTGCAGCACCACCAGCGGATTGTGAGTCTGTGCCCACAGCGCCGCGTCCAACTGTTTCCAGATCTCGTTTGCTGCACTGCTCCAGGACCAGCGCAGGTCCATCGCCAAATCGGTGAGGGCGCCAAATCCTTCCATCCCGGTGGATTCCTGGCTGCCGATCGGCACACCATAACGGTTACTCATAGTAAAGGGCGATTTATTTTTTACCGATCGCGTCGTCAACGATGGTCTGGGCCTCCGTGACGATACGTTTCAAATGATCCGTTCCTTTAAAACTTTCGGCATAGATCTTATAGATGTCTTCTGTGCCGGAAGGTCGGGCGGCAAACCAGCCATTGGCCGTCGCTACCTTTAGCCCGCCGATGGCGGCGTGGTTGCCTGGCGCAGTCGTGAGGATCGCTTCGATCTTCTCTCCTGCCAATTCGGTCGTCCTGACCTGCTGGCCGGACAATTTCTTCAGCGCCGCTTTCCCTTCCGGGGTGACGGGCGCCTCCACGCGGTCATATACCGGTTCGCCGAATTCCTTCACCAGGTCGTGATAAATCTCTCCGGGGTCTTTGCCTGTCCGGGCCATAATTTCTGCAGCCAACAGGGCGGCGATGGGCCCATCCTTGTCGGTCGTCCAGACGCTGCCATCCTTGCGAAGGAAGGAAGCACCCGCGCTTTCTTCGCCGACAAAACCCAGCGACTGGTCCAGCAGTCCGTCGACAAACCATTTGAAGCCGACCGGAACCTCATAGAGCCTTCGTTTTAGCCGGGCGGTGACACGGTCGATGATGCTGCTGCTGACCACGGTCTTTCCTACGGCGGCGTCGGGGCTCCAGCCAGGACGGTTCCGGAACAGGTAGTCGATGCAGACCGCCAGATAGTGATTGGGCGGCAGCAGGCCGACACTCCTGGTAACGATGCCGTGCCGGTCATGATCCGTATCGCAGGCTACCGAGATATCGAACCGGTCTTTCATGCCGATCAACCGCGCCATCGCATACGAAGAAGAGGGGTCCATCCGGATCTGCCCGTCCCAATCCACTGTCATAAACCGGAAAGTCGGATCGACCTCTGTGTTGACGACGGTCATGTTGAGCTTGTATTTGTCGGCAATGGGCTGCCAATAGTGCACCCCCGCTCCGCCCAGGGGATCGACGCCGATATGGATCCCTGAGCTGCGGATCAGGTCCAGGTCGAGTACAGAACTAAGGTCATCGATATATTGTTGACGGTAGTCGTGATAGTGCGTCGTACCGGCGGCCAAAGCCTGTCGGAGCGAGACCCGTTTAACACCCGCCAGCTTCGCGGCGAGCAGCTCGTTGGCTTTGTTTTGTACCCAGCTGGTGATTTCTTCCCCGGCGGGACCGCCATTGGGGGGATTGTATTTAAAGCCACCGTCCGTCGGCGGGTTATGCGACGGGGTGATCACGATGCCGTCCGACAACCCGTCTTTGCGACCCTGGTTATATTTGAGGATAGCGAGGGAGATGGCGGGAGTAGGTACATAGTCATTGTCTTTGGCCAGCATGGTCTCTACCTGATTAGCGGCCAGGACTTCAAGTGCAGACGCAAGCGCGGGATCGGATAAGGCATGCGTATCGGCGCCGATGTATAGCGGTCCGCTGATATGATTGGCGGAACGGTACAGGCAGATCGCCTGGGTGATCGCCAGGATATGCCATTCATTAAAGGAGGTATTGAAGGAAGAGCCGCGGTGGCCGGAAGTGCCAAACTGTACGAGCTGCTCCCTGACCTGGCTATCGGGGACCAGCGTGTAATACGCGGTAATAAGCTTCGGAATATTGGCCAGTAACGCCGGCACGGCGGGTTTACCCGCATAAGGACTGATCGTCATATGTTGGCTGATTTTTTCTAACCCCGAATGTATCGCTTACGCGACATTGAACAACAATACCGGAAAAAAGTTTTGTGCCGCAGGCTGAAAACCGCGGGGTGGGGGGAGCGCGGGTTTTATCTCGGCAAGGCGATGCCCGGTCCGCGGTTCCCGGGATCCGGTTCACGATCCAGCCGGATGCCGGCCGGAGTATACTTGTTGAAAAAGCCATCGTTCTCCAAATAAAAACCCCCGTTGCGCACGCCGCCGGCATAATCCTGGCGATACCCTTTCCGGCCTGTGTTGTCTACGGTGAATCGTGCCCGGTTCAAGGATACCCAATGCCCGGTGCTGTCGCCGGCCCAGCCATGGTTGAACAGGACATAGCGGTTGCGGTCGCCTGTCTCCGGCTCAAAATTTTCCAAAAATGAATACAGGCTGCTCAATCCGGTGCTCGTCTGCGGCCGGCTGAACTTGGCGATCAGCCGCCACCGTCCCTCTTCAGGTGCGAAGAACCACGCGGTGAAGATCGTATGCCGATCCCCGGCTCGCTCGGCATGCAACAAGAACCGGTAGGTATGACCGGCCTTCCAGGGAAAGTTGAGATAACTTTGACCGCCCGCCCCTTCATTACCGAAAGCACCCGTATGAACGTCCGCCCCTTTGTCGAGCAGCCGTATCCGTTGGCTGTCGGGGATCGCGGCCGGATCATCCGTTTCGAATGGGCTCCAGACCGAGAACAGGACATGGCGCTCCGTCGGTGAGTTGACCTGCATCCCGAAATAACCCTGTGCAAACCCGCAGGCCATGAAATAGGATCCCTGCACGTCCTGTCCCGTCGGCACCGTAACTTCATTATAGAACCAGCTGGCGTCAAATCCATCGGGAAGTGGATAATTGAGATGGACCGAAGGCCCGCGTCGGCCCCAGTGAAAAAAATTGCCCTCGTTGTTGGGGACATAGGCTGTGAGTCCATCGACTGCAGGCCCCTGAACAACAATAGCGGAAATGTCGGCATACACCGGACCAGTGCGGTGGATCGCGCGGATACGGATGCGCTGATAACCGGTGTCGCGAAGCGTAAACGTCAACGGTCCATATGGACGCGAATTCGCGCCTTCCATTTGCACCAAACTGGATATCGCGTCCTCATTCGCCTCGACCATCAATTTGGTCCTGCCTGAAGGAACACTCCCGATTATCGATATGTGTAAATCACCCGGCCGGGATGTCCGCAGCCAGACGTCAAAACAAATCGCGCTGTCCGTCCACCCACCGATCCCATTGTTATCAATATAACCGCCGGTACTGTCGCCCACCCGATCGACCCCGCCTAATTTGTGCCGCCACGCGTTCCCACCAAGCGGGATCGTATCCGATGGCATTGTCAGCTGGCGGATAAATGCGGTCTCTTTCGGGTCAAAAGGCGTCCCATCCGGCCGGAAGATATCATGAAACCAGATCTTAGGCTCCGCACCATCGGGCATCGGCGTATCCCAGGCATATTTCGTATTGGTCTTGCCGGTCACCAGCCCCCAGTTGATTGCCGCCACGTTCTCCCGCTTGAGTATCGGCATGATATTGAAGAAAGTACTGTTCCGCAACCGCGCCATATATTCCGTGCAGATCAACGGCCGTCCATATTTTCGCAGCGTATCGATACATTGCTGTTGCCCCTCCGGACCGGAATAATTATGATAGGTGATCACATCCGAGTGAGCGAGCTGCCAGGCGTTGAGGACATCCAGGTGATCATCCCAGATACCAGCCGATAGGGGCTGCATGGGATTGACGGCTTGTCCCCAACTAAATATCTTTTCCAGCAAGGGCAGGCTTCGTACGCCATAGTCCGAATTGCCCGGCTCGTTGTAGAGATCCCAGAGGAGGATGCGCCCGTCATCGCGGAAGCGGGTCATAACATCCTTTACATAGGCCTCCAGCGTATCGACAAGAGAAGGTTCATCGTAATAAAGCTTACCAGGGTCCCGGACCCAGCCGGAATTGTGGATTCCCGTTCGGGGCGCCGGCTGCGGACCGGCATGATAACTTTCGTTCCAGCAGTCGTCGAAGAAGACAAAGATGGTGACGACATGATGGCGGGCTGCGATGGCAAGATATTTGTTCATCCGCTCCTTGAACCCGGAAGGGTCCTCTCCCCAGGCCAGGTGGTGGAGGAAAACGCGCATACAATTAAGCCCGATGGATTCGGCGTATCCCAACTCACGATCGATGGTCGCGGCATCCCAACTACCCGCCTGCCACATTTCCAATTGATTGATGGCCGTCGACGGAATAAAATCGCAGCCCCGGAGCCACTCTTTGCCGGCATACCATTCGTTGGCTTTTTTGGCGGACCATCTGCCCCAGGGGTCTCGCTCACGATCGCCGGACGATCGGGGTGCCTGAGCATTACAAACAATTGTCAGACAGAGCAGAAATGAATGAAGCCCGGACATGCCAGGCTTCAAAATATGAAATTTTCTCATGTGAGCTAGGATGT
>DATMLR010000303.1:0-7402 GCA_035570015.1 Puia sp. | reverse complement strand
ACATCTCTTATTCATCCGCCGGCGGCGGCGGCCGGCTGACCGGCCGAATGTTCCTGGTCTTCGCCCATTCTGACAGCGTCGAACCGCGCCTGCAGGTAGGCCGCTATGGAACGCAATTCTTCGGTGTCGACTTCGTGGATCTCCCGCCTGACCAGCCCGTTCACATCGATGGCACTACCCTCGGCTATCCGATCAACGAAATGGGTGCCATCCCCCCGGGGGACTATTTCGTGCAGGCGGTACTGGACAGGTACACGGAATTCCGACGCTCGGACGGTCACACGCTGTGGATGCACATGGACCAGTGGGAAGGGCAGGACTGGCGACGATCACCCGGGAACCTATATAGCAAAGTCCGGAAGATCACGATCGGAGGCACAAACGCCCGCGCCATCCCGCTCACCGTCGACGAGGTGATACCCCCCATCCCCGAACCCGCAGACACCAAATGGGTCAAGCATATTAAGATCAAAAGCGAGAAACTGACCGCCTTCTGGGGCCAGCCCATCTATATCGGCGCCACCATCCTGTTGCCAAATGGCTATGCAGCCCACCCTGACCAACATTACCCTACCATTTACCAGGAAGGCCATTTTTCCCCTGCCGCCCCTCTCGGGTTCCACGAAGACTACAGCAACGACTTCTCCAGGGACTGGATCTCCGATAGCATTCCACGCTTTATCGCCGTGACCATCCAACACCCGTCACCTTATTTTGATGACTCGTACGCCGTCAATTCGCCCAATAACGGCCCTTATGGCGATGCCATCCAGGAAGAGCTTATCCCGGAAATAGAGCGGCAGTTCCGATGTATCTCCCAGGGCTATGCGCGACTGCTCACCGGGGGATCTACCGGCGGTTGGGAGTCCTTTGCCTTGCAGGTCCTCTATCCCGACTTCTATGGCGGGTGCTGGGCGTTCTCGCCCGATCCGCTAGACTTCAGCAATGTGGAGGGCATCAACATCTACAACGACCGGAACGCGTTTTACAAACAGCACGAATGGTACCGTGCCCCGACGCCAAATACCCGTGTCCCCGCAACGGGGGAGGTGATGCTGACCTCAGCGCAACGCAATACGATGGAGTTGGTGAACGGCACGCATGGGCGGTCCGGCGGCCAGTTGGACATCTGGAGTGCGGTATTCGGACCAGTGGGCAGTGATGGCTATTTCAAACCGCTTTTCGACAAGTCAACAGGTGTGATCGACAGCACCGTTTCGCTCTACTGGCGGGATCATTTCGATATGCTGTACTATCTGCAGCATCATTGGGCGGAAGTAGGACCGAAGCTGGTCGGCAAGTTACACGTCTTCGCCGGCCGCATGGACGACTTTTACCTCAATATCGCCGTCTATCATATGGAAGACTTTCTGAGCGCCACCAAAGACCCGTATTACAATGGCTCATTCATGTACGGCGACCGCGGCGGACACGGTTGGAGGCCCTGGAATACCAGCCAACTGATCCGTAAAATGGCGGCGTACTTGAAGGAGAATGGGCATCCGCAACCGCCTCCAAAGTAGGGTGCAACGTCTCGGGGGAAGCGATGACCACCCCCTAATGGAGCGGCAACATAAATTTTCCGTTCGTAATCGTAGCAGTATCGGTCGTACCAGCCAAGTAATTTGTCTCCAGCACCATGCCCCCGAACGTTCCCTCAAACCATGTGGAGGTAATCTGCGTGATCGTAACGGTGAAGGGTAACCCTGGGGTCGTATAATAGTCCCCGTGATGCGGGTCATAACTGGTATAAAACCGGAAAACACTTCCGGATTCCAGCATTTTCTGATTGGAGGCGCCGGTATCGCTCGTATAACTCCCTGTAAATGCGTTATTAGGTGAGCTTCTGTTCCAAAGATAAAAGCTCCACGTTGCCAGTGTGGTCTCGCCTGCCGCGGCGCTGTCGGTCAGCGCTTGAGTCCGGTAGCTATCCATCTCGATCATTCCATAGCCATACTCCACGGTATCCCTGCATTCGAGGAGGCTGTCCGCCGTAGACGACGAATAGGTAATACTGCCGCTTTGAAAAGTGAAATAATATGGGTTTCCAACGTTGTGTTTGGAGCAGTCACTCAAAAAAGTAAAGGCCGCAGCAGCCATGACAAAGGCGATGGTTAGTTTTCTCATGCATCGTAAATGTAGAAATTTATCGTATTCGAAACAAGTATCGCGCCCCGGTCTTCCCGAACACCGGGAGCATCCAATATATTATCGAACTCTTACATATGAAAGACGAAAAAAGGCGAAATGTTATCCGGCCAATATTTTTCAATAGATTTAGCTGATCAAATCATCACGCTCCATGAGAAAAACGACTCTGCTATGCACATTGAGTGCCTTGCTCTGTTTATTTGCATCCGCGCAAAAAATCAACCTCGAACAATTTAAGAACCTGAAACCACGCAACATAGGCCCTGCCGGCATGAGCGGCCGGATCACCACGATCGATGTTGTCCTGGATAATCCCAACATTATTTACCTCGGCTCGGCTTCAGGCGGCGTGTGGAAGACGGAGAACAGCGGCACTACGTGGACGCCGGTTTTTGATGATCAACCGACACAGAACATAGGTACCGTTGCCATTCAGCAATCCAATCCAAATGTCGTTTGGGTCGGAACAGGAGAAGGTAATCCCCGGAACTCCGTCAGCATCGGCGAAGGGATCTTTAAAAGCCTGGATGCGGGCAAGACCTGGAAGCGAATGGGGCTCGAGAATACAAGGAACATTCACCGCATCATCGTTGACCCCGTCAATCCCAATACCGTTTATGTCGCCGCCGTTGGAAACCCCTATGGCATTCATCCGGAAAGAGGAGTTTTTAAAACAACGGACGGCGGCGATACCTGGACAAAAATTTTATACACCAACGATACGACCGGCTGTTCCGATCTGGTAATGGACCCATCCAATCCAAACCGTCTGCTGGCAAGTATGTGGCAACATCATCGCACGCCATGGGATTTTAAAAGTGGCGGCCCCGGAAGCGGGCTCTATTTGACCATTGATGGCGGTAAGACCTGGAAAAAGTTAGGGAAAGACGATGGTTTGCCCGATGGCAATTATGGAAAAATCGGACTGGCGTTTGCGACCAACCAGCCAACCCGGGTGTATGCGTTGGTGGAGGCAACTAAAAATGGCTTGTATAAAAGCGATGACGGCGGCACAAAGTGGGAATTGGTTACGAATGATCCAAGAGTGGTGACGAATCGCCCGTTTTATTTTCAGGATATCCGCGTTGATCCGCAAAACGAAAATCGGATCTACAATATCCACGACCAGGTGGAGGTAAGTGAAGACGGCGGTAAGACATTCACCACATTGATTCCTTATTCGGGTATTCATCCGGATCATCATGCATGGTGGATACATCCAAAGAATGGGAGCTTTATGATAGAAGGTAATGACGGCGGCATCGGCATCACCCATGACCGGGGCAAGAACTGGACCTTTGATGACAAAATCCCTGTTGGGCAGTTTTATCATATCAATACGGATAACGAAATGCCCTACAACGTTATGGGCGGTTTGCAGGACAACGGAAGCTGGCACGGCCCCGCATACACCTGGATCGGCGGCGGCATTAGAAATGATTATTGGGATAATATTGGTGGTGGCGACGGCTTTGACGTAATGCCGGATGCAGAAGACGCGAGCTGGGTATATAGTGAAAGCCAGGGCGGGTTTGCTGAACGCCTGAATTGGAGAACAGGAGAGAGCTGGTTTGTAAAACCTCCGTCGCTCAATCCAAAACTAATGCTGCGATGGAACTGGAATACTGCAATGGCCCAGGATCCATTTGACAAAAAGACAATATATCTCGGCAGCCAGTTTGTCCATAAGAGCGTAAATAAAGGGGTAAGCTGGGAAATCATCTCCCCCGACCTGACAACCAATGATTCAACAGAGATCAAAGCATTTCAGACGACCGGAGGACTCACACTGGACATTACCGGAGCAGAAACGCATTGCACGATCATTACTATTTCTCCATCGGCAAAGGAACAGGGAACGATTTGGGCAGGAACGGATGACGGTAATGTGCAGTTGACAAGAGACGGCGGGAAGACTTGGGAAAATTTTCGCGGCAGGATTCCGGGCTTGCCGGTAGGCGCCTGGGTACCCCAAATAACGGCATCCCGTTACAATTCAGGAGAGGCATTTGTCGTGGCTAACGACTATCGCCGTGGCGATTTCAAACCATATATTTTCCGTACGACCGATTACGGAAAAACATGGAAAAGAATGGTAGACGAAACCAAGGTTAGAGGTTATGCGCTTTGTATGATCGAGGATCCAGTTGAGCCAAATCTGATTTTTGTCGGGACGGAGAACGGTTTATGGATAAGTTTCGACAACGGATCGACATATCAGCAATGGAAGAATAGTTATCCCTCGGTTTCTACTTACGACATGGCCATACAGGAAAGAGAGGCCGATCTGGTGGTCGCGACATTCGGAAGATCATTATGGTTATTCGATGACATTCGTCCGTTCAGAAAACTGGCAGCGGGTAAAGGCATGGCCATCACCGATACAATTACTGTTTTCCCGGCGCCTGCCGCCTATCAGGCGCAGTTCAGACCCGCAACCGGTTATGAATGGAGTGTGGATGGCTTATACGAAGCAGAGAACAGGAAACGGGGAGCCGAAGTTTCGTTTTTCGTAAACAAACCGAAGGTGGTAGCGTCTAAGAAGGATAGCGTGCAAACCCAACCGACCCCTGCGCCCGAAGAACAACCAGTTGCCGGCCGTCGCCGGGGCGGCGGCGGATTTGGGCAGGGAGCGCCGGGCGCAGGCAAAAGAAGCGACAGCGCCAGGGTAAGAATTTACAACGATAAGAACGAGTTGATAAGATCATTGCGTTGGAATGTCGATAGCGGGTTCAATCGTCAGTATTGGGGAATGGAAGAAAAAGGCTTTCGTCAACCGGGATCACCCAAACCGCAACCCGGCGCAGAGGAGCCAGGCGGCTTTGAGGTATTGCCTGGCAGGTATAAGTTGGTGATCAATTATTCCGGAGCTTCTGACTCAACATTTGTAACCGTAAATGACGACCCGAGGTTGGGCAATCGAAATGACATAAAGCTGGCGCAGAGAGCCATGTATGATCGTCTAAGAAAATCGGCGGACAAATTAACGGAGGGGATGGACAGGCTGACCGAATCCGACGAAATTTGCGCAAAACTTCAAAATGAATTAAAAGGGGTTGAAGGAAAAGACGCCGATTCCATAAGGAAGATGACAACCAAAATGCAAGATGAAATAAAATCCATCCGGGAATTCATAGATGGCAAAACCTCCGATCTGCAGGGCCTGGCAAGAAATCCTTTTGATGTAACCGTGATGTCGCAACTAAGGCAGGCTGAGCAATCCATCGGCAGTAGAATGGTAGCGCCGGGCGGACAGGAAGAGACGATGGTTTCAAACGCCGAGAAAGCGGTTGCCGAGGCAGATCAAAAGATCAATGCGTTTATCGACGGTAAATGGGCGGCTTATCGCAGTCAGGTAGAAGGAACAAAAGTGAATTTATTCAAAGATTATAAGCCGATCCAGTAATCGAACATCTGGTTGAACACCTGGTTAGGTTGTCGCCCTTATTTTAATGTTGTCGTCCTTATTTTAATGCTTTGTAAGTAAATTTTTGCCCACCTAAGGAGGCCTCCAGCATTAATCCGCCCTTTTCCTGGGTAAATACAGCTACGCCATTTCTATAATCCGTATTCGCAGATGCACCCGCTTTGACAGCTACTGCTGAAACTTGTTCGCTAAATTCAACTTTATTTTGCATGAAGCGATCCTCGGCCTCTTTGTTTTCAAAAAAAATAATTTCGCGGTATGCCTGCCCTCCCGCCTGTGCTCCAATGGTTGCCTGAACCATCTGGGCGGTACCAACAGGCACTCCTTTTTCATACACGGCTCCTTTACCTGCAGCCCCGCCTATGCCTGCACCGCCCTTGCCTACATTGGGAAATATTGCATATCCGGAAGAGTGTTTAAAGAGATTTTCCATAGATGGATCCGCCTTTATAAAGGAGGCTTTGGCCTCTTTACTGTCGTTGATTATTCTCTCTTGAGAATCATCCTGCGCCATTAATATTCGCGGTAAGAACAGGCCCGACAATATCATTGGAAGTATTATTGGCCGAACGGTGCTTGTCATTTTCATAAATAATAAATTTTAAGTTAGTGAGTGGGAAGTTTCCATTGAAAAGAATGCAAATAATCTGCCACAGCAAGTGCCGTTCGGACTAAAATGAAAACTGCTGAAAATCAGCGGCTTAAACTCGGGTAGAAGGTGGGGAAACTTCTACAGAACACGGATCAGTCAAGCTTTTGAACCTCTACGCCACCGAAATGAATGCCTTTCACGATCTCAGGGTTACCCCTGTAACAAATCTTAGCGTCACCAAAAGAGGTAATCTTGATTAGGTCAGAAACATTAATCCTGAATTCAGCATCACCAAAAGTAGTCACCTTGGCTTTCTGTCCGGTAATGGCCGTAGTATTGATCTTTCCTTCTCCATAGCAGGTGAAATTTTGCCGGTTTACCACCCCAGCCTTAATATCCACCGAGCATTCACCATAGATGGTGCTGTGCATTTTGCCGATATGAACGTCGGTTAAAATTATGGCTGTCTCGCCGTATTCCCGCAGGCGAAATTTCCTTGTCGACAATGGACTCTGAACAAGAAAGTTTTCGTTCCCCCGTAAGGACAGCGAATTCAGCTTCTTGTACACAACCGTAGCAACGATCGCATGTTTAGGATAAAGATGATGGCTTGGCTGGTCACCGTCATTCCCGTACCCCTGGTCGTGTGGTAGATTTTTGGCTCCGTCGAGGTACAACCGCAAGATGCCGCCGCGGACTTCCACGTGTAATTTATTGGTGTCTACCAGGCTATGGTTTATGGTGACGCTTTCCACATCGCCCTCGACAAAAGTAACCTGGATGTATGGGCTCACGATGACCTTATGAAAATGACCCACAGGACCCGTTTGGCCATAAGTCGCGCCAGTGAAAAGAATGCCAACCGCCAGAATGGTTATTAATTGCCTCATAATGCATTGTTTAGCCCTACTACGAATCAATCCGCCTTTTGTTACACTTCAAGCTCGCTTTCTCAATTCATCAACAGTTTACATCGGCTCGTTGCTGATGCCTCAACTTTATTGCTTTCGATCTCCGGTGCCTGGAGTAAAGCCCTATTAAATAACCAACGGGTAACGACAGGTTAACCAACTATAAACGCGGTTTCCCGGGCCTATTCCGCAAATTGCCCGTCGAAAAACACCCCGCTCGTATGTCTCTTCCCTTAGAACAAGGTCATGGCAGGACCGTTTGCTGCCTGTTATGCCTGGGCGCTAACATGTTTCTTTCTTCCATGGCCGCGGCGCAATCCA
>DATMLR010000302.1:0-7945 GCA_035570015.1 Puia sp. | reverse complement strand
TGGTAAACGACCTGAAGCTGGTATCCACCCGGACCGGCGGTCCGGAAAGGGCGGAATCCCGCTTCTGACCGGGGAACGCCCCCCCGCGATAGGGCACCTTCTCATTGATATACTTCCGGAACCCCCCATATTGCTCGATCAGGCTGTTCTTGAACAGAAAGGTCCGCCCCGTGTCCAGCACCTTCTTGTACAGCTGGCTTTGTTCCTTGATGCGGGGAAGCGCGGGCGTATAGTTACGGGAGATCGTGATATAAAGGATGACAACACCCAGGATCAGGAGAAGCAGAAACATCCTCCCACCCCATTTAAGCCTTTGCCATCGGCCCGTCGAATTCGTCTGGAAGATCTGTCTCTTTAAAGTTGGTGTCGTATTGCCGTTCATAGATCGTGTTCAAGAATATCAAACAGTTGGCAAAATTCCCGCCAATCGGTTATTTGTCCAAAGAAGAGAGGCCGTTTTAACTAAACAATATTATTCGCGGGGCAGTGCACAATATTCGCGCCTCGTGGTCAATAGTCCAGCTCAAGCTTTAGCCGGTCCTTCAGCTCTTTGACCAGCGGATATTGCTCCACGATCTGCATAAACTGTTCCCGCTTGTTCAGCGGCCTTTCCGCTGCCTCTTCCGGGTGGGTCTTCTCTTCTACGATCACCGTAAAGCTGATCGCCTTGTTGGCAAAAACCTGCTGCAGGTGGTCGGATATCCCACGTTTCTCCTGCTCGATGAATCGCTGCTCCAGGTTATTATTCGCCGATACCTCAAAGGTCTGCGTGTCGATAATCCGAAGCGATGCGAGTTCAAAGCTCGTTACAGCGGGATTCCTGTTCTCCCGCAACGAATCGGCATATTGCTGCCAGGCCCGGATTAGCGGCTCGATCTCCAGTTGCCTGCTCGTACCCGAATCTTTGTCACGGGTCCGGTCGGCTATCTGCTGGCGAATCTTCGATAAAGAGCTTGTCGATCCGGTGACGGTCTCCGGCACCGGGTCCGGATTTGCCGCAGCAGTCTCGATCACCAGCTTCGCTCCTGCTGTCTGCCTGGTCTTCTTTTCCCGCCGGATCACCGGCTCCATCGCTGGAATACTGCGGAATGACACCGGTCTCAACCGTTCGGCCGTCTTCGTCGGGATCGCTTCCGCTACTATCTGCATAGCTTGTGCCAGATAACAAAGCTTGATCAGGGCCAGCTCCACATGCAGCCGTTTGTTCCGGGCTGATTTGTAATTGATCTCCGCATCGTTCAGCACATTCAAAGCGCTTACCAGGTAAGCTGCGTCGACTTTTTTCCCCATGCTGATATACCGGTCCCTGAAGCTGTCCACTGCATCCAGCAATGAAGCCACTTTTTCATCCTTGCATACCAGCAGATTCCGGATGAACTCCGCCAACCCGTTCAACACGAGGTCTCCCTCAAAGCCCTTCCGGTTAATATCGTCATAGATCAGCAGCGCTTCTGACAGATCCTGCTGCTGCATCGCATCGAGGATGCGGAAATAATAGTCGGCGTCCAGGATATTGAGGTGCTCCAATGTGTTCTTGTAGGTGAGCATGCCATTGGTGAAACTGACGATCTTATCCAGGATGCTCAATGCGTCCCGCATGCATCCCTCACTCTTGAGGGCGATGAGCTGTAATGCGGCTTTATCTGCCTGGATCCCTTCCTTCCTGCCGATATCCTCGAGATGTTCCACGGTATCCGCCGCTGTAATCCTTTTGAAATCGAATATCTGACAGCGCGACAGAATAGTAGGCAGGATCTTGTGTTTCTCCGTAGTCGCCAGGATGAAGATCGCATAGGACGGCGGCTCCTCAAGCGTTTTCAGGAAGGCATTGAATGCGGAGGTGCTGAGCATATGGACCTCATCTATGATATATACCTTATACTTACCCGCCTGGGGGGCAAAACGAACTTGCTCCACCAGTGTCCGGATATCGTCCACCGAGTTGTTGCTGGCCGCATCCAGCTCATGGATATTCAACGAAGTCCCCTCATTAAAGGACACACAGGAATGACAATGATTACAAGCCTCCCCGTCCGGGCGAATGTTTTCGCAATTGATGGTTTTTGCCAGGATCCGGGCGCAGGTAGTTTTGCCGACGCCCCGGGGGCCGCAAAAAAGGAAAGCGTGCGCCAATTGGCCATTTTTAATGGCATTTTTCAGGGTGGTAGTGATATGGGACTGGCCCACGACGGTCGAAAAATCCTGGGGCCTGTATTTTCGGGCGGAAACGATGAACTTGTCCATTTTAGCAAACCTACCACAAATCCGGGAATGTTGGCCGCCCTTTAAATGCCTTGAGGTCACCATTCGGTGACCTCAGGAGTTTTTCAGATCTTACGGATCAGGATCTACTTTCCTGCCGCTTTCAACATTCTAAATTTTCAGGTAGCATAGATATTTCATTTATTGTGCCAAAACGATACAGGCTGAAAATCAATCGGTTGAAAAATTATCGTTCCACGGAATCATTCCATCCCCTGGAATGGAATCTAATTTTTGGAAAATTCCAAATTGCGCGTGAGGGTGGGGTGGAACGCCAGTGCAGGATCGTGGGTCAGGACGCCAGGGATCGCAGGTCAGGCCAACATGGGATGTCGTTTGAATTCCTTCGTTCGGTCAAACAAATACCGATAGGTCGTCAGTTTCCGGCTGACATAAGTCTCCCCCAGCGTCTTTGCCACATTTACCATCTTCGGATTGAAATCCCCGATCCACTGCATCTCATAATGCGTATAAAAAGCATCCGGCTGGATCACTTTTGCGGATTCCGCTACCAGGAAAGCCTCTACCCCTATCGATTGATAATCAGGTACTACTGCAAACACAATCCCAGTAAAATGCCGGCAAGCCTTTCGCCACCGGAGCCAGACAAAGTACAACTTTTGCAAGGGGCCGAACTTCCCATTGAAATGCTTAAAATACTGGTTCAGTTCAGGAAGATTGACAAACATCGCGATTGGCCTTTCATTATGATAAGCAAACCAGACCACTTTTTCATCGATCAGCGCCTTCATCCGATTAAACATTCCCATCACCTGCTCCTTTCTTAGCTCCTTCCCGCCCCCATGACCCGCATAAGCCTCATTGTATATCCGGAGGAAATCCATGGCATATTTCTCCAGGTTTTTCTTTTCGATCATCGCGGCGTGATAGGCCGGGTCTGCGGCCAGGGCGGCGTGCCTTCTTAACAGCTTCTCACTAAGCGGCTTCAGTGGATCCAGACCAAAACATAATTGATGAAAAAAGGGCTGAAAACCATAGTTTTCCAACAACGCCTGGTAGTAAGGCGGGTTGAAATTCATCGACCACAACGGCTCATTGAATCCTTCCACCAATAACCCCCACCATTTGTCCCGTTCGCCGAAATTGATCGGGCCATCCATCGCCTCCATCCCTCGCTGACCCAGCCAGTGGCGGGCTACATCCAGCAACATATCCGCCGCCTCCTGGTTATTGATGCAATCAAAAAAGCCGATACCACCGACCGGAACATCGTCTCCCTTGTTCCGGTACTTCTTATTGACAAAGGCAGCGATCCGCCCGATCGGCAGGCCATCCCGGTCCTTAAGTATCCACCGCGCCACCTCTCCGTGCCGGAAAGCTTTATTCTCCTTTGGATCGAACACTTCTTCGATCTCCTTATCGATCGGGCGGATATAGGCCGGATTGGATCGATTGATCTGAACATTTATCCGGATGAACTCTTTTGCCAGTGAAGGGGTCGAAACTTCAATCAATTGCATAGGGCAACAAAAATAGAGAATTCATTGGTTAGTTGACCGTGCATCCCTACCTTTGCAGCCAAAATTTAAACCCCGAATATCTAATTAATAAGTATATGGCAAGTACCGGTAAAATCAAACAGATCATTGGCGCCGTTGTCGATGTGCAGTTTGATGGCAAGCTCCCTGAAATTTATAACGCACTGGAACTGAAAAAGTCCAGTGGCGAAACCTTGGTTTTGGAAGTTCAGCAGCATCTCGGGGAAGACAGTGTCCGCTGTATCGCGATGGATGGTACCGAAGGTTTGGTACGCGGCACCCCGGTGACCGATACCCATGCAGCCATCACCATGCCGATCGGTGAAGGCATCAAAGGCCGGCTCTTCAATGTGACCGGTGATCCGATCGACGGTTTGCCCCCCGTCTCCAAGGTTGGCGGCCGCCCGATTCACAGCAACCCCCCGGCATTTGAGAACCTGAGTGTCAGCACTGAAATACTCTACACCGGCATCAAGGTGATCGACCTGATCGAGCCCTATGCAAAAGGGGGTAAGACCGGTCTGTTCGGGGGCGCCGGTGTCGGTAAAACGGTATTGATCCAGGAGCTGATCAACAATATCGCCAAAGCCTATTCGGGCGTTTCCGTTTTTGCCGGCGTTGGCGAACGTACCCGGGAGGGCAATGACCTGATGCGTGAGATGATCGAAGCCGGGATCATGAAGTATGGCGATGACTTTAAGCACGATATGGAAAAAGGCGGCTGGGACCTGTCTAAAGTCAAAATGCCGGAATTAGCCGAATCTAAAGCAACTTTTGTTTTCGGTCAGATGAATGAACCCCCCGGCGCCCGCGCCCGGGTTGCGCTTAGCGGTCTGACCATCGCAGAATATTATCGCGATGGCGATGGTAAAGGCCAGGGTCGTGATATCTTGTTCTTTATCGACAACATCTTCAGGTTCACGCAGGCCGGCTCGGAAGTTTCGGCGCTCTTGGGCCGGATGCCCTCCGCGGTGGGTTATCAGCCCACGTTGGCTACTGAAATGGGATTGATGCAGGAACGGATCACTTCCACCCGCAACGGGTCCATCACCTCTGTTCAGGCCGTATATGTGCCTGCGGATGACTTGACCGACCCAGCACCCGCAACGACCTTTGCGCACCTCGACGCAACCACCGTATTGAGCCGGAAGATCGCCGATCTGGGTATCTACCCCGCCGTCGACCCGTTGGACTCCACCTCCCGTATCCTGACCCCACTCATCGTCGGTGACGCGCACTACGATTGCGCTAACCGGGTAAAGCTTATCCTCCAGCGTTATAAGGAACTGCAGGATATCATCGCCATCCTCGGTTTGGATGAATTGAGCGATGAAGACAAGATGACGGTCGCGCGCGCCCGCAAGGTCCAGCGGTTCCTGTCTCAGCCCTTCCATGTGGCGGAACAGTTCACCGGGCTAAAAGGGGTTCTCGTTCCCATTGAAGAGACGATCCGCGGCTTTAACATGATCATGGACGGCGAGGTCGATGAATATCCGGAGGCTGCGTTCAACCTTGTGGGTTCGATCGACGACGCGATCGAAAAAGGTAAGAAATTGTTGGCTCAGGCCCGCCAATAAATTGTCAACGACCAGCAATAAACCGTCAACCCGC
This sequence comes from Puia sp., assembly GCA_035570015.1. Classification (GTDB taxonomy): domain Bacteria; phylum Bacteroidota; class Bacteroidia; order Chitinophagales; family Chitinophagaceae; genus Puia. The sequence goes on along the minus strand of DATMLR010000302.1, from coordinate 2,573 downwards.
AATAAACCGTCAACGTATGAACCTGGAAATATTGACACCCGAGAAAAAGCTCTTCAGCGCAGATGTGTACGGCGTTCAATTGCCTGGCGTGATGGGGCTTTTCGAAGTTCTCAACCGGCATGCGCCGATGGTGAGCGCCCTGAAGGAAGGAAAGATCAAAGTACTGAAGGATAAGAATAACCACCTGGCCTACTTTCAAATCATGAGCGGATTTGTGGAAGTCCTGAATAATAAGGTCACTGTATTGGTTGAGGGCGCGGTGCCGATTGAAGGCAAGTCCTAGTTCAATTGGGGGTCGATCGGGAAATTGACCATCATCTCATATTCTCCGCCAAGGTCGCGGAGCGCATCCTTCCAGATCTCCGAAGGCGTTTTATGAAAGACCAACCGGCGACTTGCCTGTGACATCAGCCAGGATTTCTCTTTTAGCTCATCTGCCAACTGGCCGCTGCCCCAACCGGAGTACCCGATATAGAATCGGATCTTCGCCATGTCGATCTCTCCTGACCGGATCAGCTCGATGGCCGTCTCGAAGCTGCCGCCCCAGAAGACCCCATCGATGATCTCATACCCTCCACTGATCTTATCGGGATACTGATGCAAAAAATGGATCGTATCCATCTGCACGGGCCCGCCGAGATATACCGGGATCTGCTTCAGATCGTCCAGACCGGTGACGAGCTCATCCAGCGTATATTCATAATTCTTGTTCAGGACAAACCCAAAGCTTCCTTCATCCTGGTGCTCGCAAAGGAAAACTACAGTCCGCATGAAATTTGGATCTTTCAGGAAGGGATCAGCAATCAACAATATGCCAGGTCCGGGGCTCTCCATGGTATCTAAATTAAAAAATCCATCTTATTAAATATAGGGTTTTTTCAGGGGAAAACCCCCATCTTTGTGAAACCTTCGTTAAATACCTATCTACTTGGGGTATAGACTGGTATCCCCATTATCCTTTTTCTATTTTTGTAGGTGCGCGAAACGCCAAACTCATACGATTGAAAAAAATTTTCCCTATCATCTTCTTACTGATCACTCTTTCCTTAGCCGCGATCATCTACATCCAGATCAATTGGATCGTGACTATGAATCAGAATAAGAAGGACCAACTCTACCGCCAGATGGTCGATGCCGTCGGCTCCGTAGCCGCAGATCTGACCGCCCATCGTATGACGGCTCCCAGCTTTAAATCCTTCCCGCTAAGGCCGGGCGGCGCATTTCAGCCTATGAACCCCTTTCTCATGGAGATGATGCGTATTCCGCCGATCACTCAAAGCTTCACTGTACCTGAGATCAATAACCGCCTGCGAAAAGCCTTCAATAACCATGGATTGAAGGATGCCCGTTTCGAGTTCTTACTCTCTTCCGGCTCGACCTCCGATGTAAGTTTTAAGGCGCCGCAGCTCCAATCCGCCAATTTTGCCGCCGAATGGGCCGATACGATCAATAACAAGAGCGTCATCGAAGTGCTTCCCGCGCCGGCGAATGCTGATGCCAATAGCGTTCTGCCCGACGAAGGGATCATCGTAGTCGTCCACGATTTCAACGGGCTTGTCCAGGGCCAAATGCGGTTCATGATCGCCAGCGCCATCTTTTTCACCCTGATGATCATCGCTGCATTCTATGTGACGGTGAATGCGCTGCTCCGGCAGAAAAAGCTCAGCGAAATCAAGAACGATTTTATCAACAACATGACCCATGAATTCAAGACACCGCTGGCCACCATTTCGCTGGCTGTGGATGCGCTCCGAAACGAGAAGGTGGTATCGGACAGGGAGAAAACAGGGTATTTTACCAGCATCATCAAGGAAGAGAACAAGCGGATGAACAAACAGGTAGAGACCATCCTGCAGGCTTCCTTGCTCGACAGGCAGGAACAGCAGCTAAATCTCAAATCGCTGCACGCGCATCGCATCATTCAGGAGGCCCTGGAGAATGTTCGCCTGCAGCTCGAAGGAAAGGGCGGTAGCTCCGAATTGCAGCTTACCGCCATGACCGACCTGATCGAAGCGGATGAGGTCCATTTCATGAACGTGATCACCAACCTGATCGATAACGCTATCAAATACTCGAAGGAGAATTTGCTTATCCGCATCAGCACGCACAGCACGCCGCGGAACCTCATCATCCGGATCGAAGACAACGGGATCGGCATGACCAAGGAGACACAGCGCCGGATCTTCGAGAAATTCTATCGCGCCCATACCGGCAATCTCCATAACGTCAAAGGTTTCGGCTTGGGACTCAGTTACGTGAAGACGATCGTTGAAGCCCATGAGGGAAAGATCAAGGTTGACAGCACGATCGGAAAGGGTACAGCGTTTATTCTGGAATTTCCACTTAAGTTAGGGTAAGAGCAGACACCCATCCCCATAGCTGAGGAACCGGAAGTCATGCTCCAGCGCATATTGATAGACGCGTTTCCAGTCTTCACCGATCAGCGAAGCTACAAGAAGCAGGAGGGTGCTTCCCGGCTGATGAAAATTCGTGATCAATCCGGCGGCGAGCCTCCATTGGTAACCTGGCGTAATCAGCAGTTGTGTCGTCGTGATCAATTCGGCAGTATCCCG
>DATMLR010000301.1:0-2815 GCA_035570015.1 Puia sp. | reverse complement strand
AGATATTCAGGCAATATTGTTTTGACTTCTGGAAGGTCTTTTCGGTGCGGATAAATAGGGGGATGAATAACAAAATAACTACCGCGACGGCGATCCATTCGGCGCCTTTGAATCTCGCGAAGGTCAGGTCGCGGCGATATTTGGCGATCAGCGTTCCCATGATGAGTGTGCTGCAGCCGACGAGATAGTCTTCGTATCTCGGGTAATTGGCGGGATAAGCAAAGGCGACATGGGCGAGCACGGCACCCATGAGGATGAGGAGGATGTATCTGTAGGAGGGCTGGTCGCGCAGTTGTTTAAGGAACACCAGGTAGGTTAGGGGTAGTAGTAATAATAGTCGTTGGGCCGCGAGGAAGTTGTAGTCCCGCGGCGAGAAGAATATCTTGAACCAGATATCATCGGCGACAAACCGGGCCCAGCCGCCGATTGAGTTTGGAAGGGCGGCTTTCAGGAGCACCGAATTGGGCATGAAGTAGCTGCCTTTAGACATGGCGTAGAGGCCGAAGATCGCGATGGGGAGGATGCTGATGACGCATAATATTATGGCTTGGATTGGGCGGCGGCGGGTCAGGAGAATGAGGCAGGCGATGGCGAGGATCGGCAGGCATTCGTAACGCGTACTGATCATGAGGGCGCCGTAGACATATATCGACCACGGGAGTTTGGCGCGGGGGGGCGCGAAGGAAAAGATAAATAGAAAGGTAAAGAGCAATTGTAAGGTATGTTCCATTCCGCTGATAACGAGTAGGGGCAGGGGAGTGAGGAAGTTTACAAATAAAAGAATGGTTAGTTGGGCGAGGGTGCTGAGACCCTGGCGTTTTAGCCAGCGGTGCATGACGATGATGACGAGGATGGCTGCGATAAGGTTGATCAATAACGGGATAATGAGGTGGTCACCGAAGATCCTGAAGATCCCGGCCAATAAAACAGTATAGAATGGCGAGGAGGACGTGCTGGCAAAGACATGGCCGGCGATGCCCCAGTAGTGTTCGAAGGCGAGATTGCGGGCGACGGTCATGTGGATGAACGTATCGTCAAGGGGATAGGCGAGCGTGCCGTGGGTCGCATGGAGTACGCTAAATTCGATCCACGCGACAGGGATTAACAGGGATAGAATGGCGATAAGAAGGACCTGGAGGTCATTTAGCTTCCCGGGCGATAGCGGCATGGACTTGTTCTGTTTGCCGAAATCATGCAATTTCTGTACCGTCCTAAGGGTTTCCACCCTTGCAAATGGAATAAAAATGGGTGTTTTCACCGTTGACGGAAGCGGAAAACGGATATATTTTGTGTACGGACCAAAAATCGTCATGTATGAAATGTATTATCCTTTTTAGAAGCCCTGCCGGGCTGCTATGGTCCGTTCCCTTTTTGTGGGCTCTTGCTTCTTGCAGCCCACCCGTTGAAGTCCCTGCCGATCCGCAAACAACCAATTGTTCCATCTCGGCCTCAACGATCGCAGGCTGGTTCCAATCGGGTACGGTGACCCTAAACGGTACCGTTAACCCCGCGAATAGTATCCTGTTCCCGGGTACTCCCAATTGCTCGTTCTATCAATGGTCCGAGCAAATGTTTCTTTGGATGACGTCGCCTACCACTTCAATCTATGGGGGGAGCGGGCGTATTTTTGAGTCACCTGTTTTTTTCGATGTCAGCCCTCCGGACCCTTCCTCCGGGATGCGCACCCTGATCCAGCATACTCCCGGACTGATCCGGGCCATGGCCGTACGGGCCGCACAAGCCGGGCCCCATCATCTCCCCGCCATGCTGAATAAAGCCGGGAAATTGATCGAGATCGAGCCGACGCCTACGGCGCCAAACGGCAAACAACTGATCCTCAACCGGGCGGGTCAGCCGGTCGAAATCGAAGAAATAAGAGAATCCGAGACAGGTCGCGCGGTCTTCCTCGGCAAAGACAAACAGCCGATAGAAGGGGCGCACCCTTTATTCAAAACCGAAAGAGTGTCCAAAAACATCGTTCAGCGATTTATTTTTGGCCACAGGCCCATCTTCCTGGATGCGGCAGGCGACGTCGTGGATGTTGAGGAAGGAGAGGCTGACAACGGGGTGTTGATGTCACAAGGCAATTCACTGATCTATTATGTTGTGCTGGTTAATGATGTCTATGCCTATTTCAGGACGGGAACCCATGATGGCAATATTTCCGCATTTCATTTTCCGACCAGCCAGAGCGATCTTAGCCCGATTACCGCCCTGGGGGCCACCAAAAATTTAAAGTTCCCGGATTCGGTCGCGCTCGCCGTCGAACTCAAAACAGCCTGGGTACTGGCTTCCAGCGTTTCAAATCCAAACGATTACATTACGATCACTGCCGCGGTCCCGCACTACAATCAGACATCGACCCAATGGACACTCGTGCCGAACGTATTGGATACCGTTCAACTGGCTATGATCGGCGCCCATGTCGTTGGAAGTGTGGCCGGTCACGCGGAAATGATCTGGGCCACCTTCGTTCACGACAGCATCGCTCCGGACTCCACCTATACCTATACCAATTCCAGTAATTCACCTACCGTGGTTCCCGTCAACACCACCGGGAGCTGGGTGCTTTGCGCCAATGGAGCAGCAGGGCAGTATAACCAGATGAGACAAACTTTTGACCTGAGCACCGGCAATATTGTTGCAACGTCGGGTAATACCATCGGTCCGAGCAACATCCTGACCATGAAGCCCTGGGGTGCGGGTTCTGACCTTTCTCCCAACCCGATCGATGGAAGTTCTGCGGCATCGAATGCGGAGATCCTTTCGGTCAATAACAACGTGCAGGATGCCCTGATCGCCGGCGACCCGCGAA
>DATMLR010000300.1:0-8076 GCA_035570015.1 Puia sp. | reverse complement strand
CACGACATTTGAGAAATTCCTGGTCGGCTGGCTGTATTCCTATCCCATCTTCCTGGTGGTCTATACCGGAGTATTTTACCTTGCGGTCCTGGTGTTGGTCAGCTTGCGGCATTGGACCGCCGGGCAGCAATATTCCTTCTTCAGCGTTGGCCAGCTGGAGCTGCGTATCTTCTGGGTCCTGTTCACTGAAATCCATTCGATCACTCTTTTCGGCGCTATTTTTTTCAGGAAGCTGCAGTTCATCAAGACGGGATTTAGCTTCTTCGTCAGTCTTATCGTCGTGCTGCTCGGCAACAGCCTCTTCCTGAAGATCATCTCGGGGGCCCAGGCGGAAAAGCTGTCCTTTCCATTCACCAATTTCAATTTCTATAAAGGCAACAGGTACTATTCGATCGGCATCGGTCATGACGTCACGGTGTATATCTTATGGCTGATGATCGCGGTCGCGGTGCTGGGCTGGATTGCGACATATTACCGGTTAAAGGAAAAGCAGATTTGACCATGGAATTCAAGGATAACGAAGCAATATATCTGCAGATCGCGGGCCTGGTTTGCGAAAATATCCTCACCGGGAAATGGACGGCAGGGGAGAAGATCCTGTCCGTCCGTGATCTCGCAGTGGAACTGGAAGTGAACCCGAATACCGTGATGAGATCGTACGAGCTCCTCCAGGAATTGAAGATCGTTTATAACAAACGTGGCCAGGGGCTGTTCGTATCGGAAGACGGGTTACCGCGGGTCATTGCATTCCGGAAGGAGGTTGTGCTGCGGGAGTATCTGCCTGAATTCTTCAAAAATATCTATTTGCTCGGCATCTCGATGGCGGAGGTCCAGAAACAATATGAGGCGTTTATCGCGCGTCAGCCCAGGTTAAAACAACACGATCATGAAGACAAGCATTAAAATATTCCTGAGCTCGATAGCGCTCCTGGGCGCAGCGGTGGTGATCTACGATCTCCAGCTGGACGCCGCTTACCGGAAAGGGGACTATACGAAGCCATTTTACAATTATGTAAAAATGAATTTTACCGGGTTTGACCGAATCGATATGAATTCGTCGACGGCATTCAATATTCTGTTGGTACCGGGTGAGTATAAGGTACTGGTTAGTCCAAATGTTCTTGATTACCTCGATATTCACCAGGAGGGAACCACCCTGGTCGTCAATGCCCATTTCCTGGATCATTTCCGCGATGCATTTGGAGACTACTCCTTATATGTATCCTGTCCGACGTTAAAGACGTTCAAAGCAGACGCCCGATACAGCGTCGGAAAGACGCTGATGACGGATAGCACTGTCCGGTTTGTGTGGTACCAACCTATGGTCATCTCGGGCTTTAACTTGGACAGTCTTGACATTGCTGCGCAGAATGGAACGAAACTGGCGTTGAAAAATGATACGATAAGAAAACTGACGGCAAATCTGGCCCGGGGTGCGGACCTCACGCTCGATAAGGGCAATCAGTTCAGCGGAGGTGATATGAAAATCATGAACGGAGCCCGGCTTTCGGTCGAGACGCGGGGGATGCAAAGGCTCAACTATCACCTGGCTGACAGCGCGGAGCTCAATATCAATGGCGCCGCGGCAAAACAACTATTGAAAATTAATCAACCATGAAACTTGTTATTGACTCGCTCTCAAAAACCTATGCCAACGGGGTCCATGCGTTGAAAGATGTGACGTTGACCTTGAATAACGGGATGTTCGGACTGCTGGGCCCCAACGGGGCGGGCAAGTCCTCCCTGATGCGGACGATCGCCACGCTGCAAGAGGCGGATAAGGGCACCGTTTTCCTCGACGACCTGGATGTCCTGCGCAATAAAACACGGGTCCGGCAACTGCTGGGGTATCTGCCGCAGGAGTTCGGGGTGTATCCGAAAGTTTCGGCGGAGCGGATGCTGGATCATATTGCGAAACTGAAGGGAGTTGAACATGCGGGGGAACGGCATGATGTGGTGCAGGCGTTGTTGGAGAAGGTCAATCTTTTCAAGGACCGCAAGAAGCATCTGGGCACCTATTCGGGGGGCATGAAGCAGCGATTCGGGATTGCGCAGGCGTTGATCGGCGACCCCAAGTTGATCATTGTGGATGAGCCGACGGCGGGTCTAGATCCGGCGGAGCGGAACCGCTTCTACAATCTCCTCAGCCAGTTGGGCGAGAATACGATCGTGATCCTTTCGACGCATATCGTGGAGGATGTGAGCACGCTGTGTTCAACCTTTGCGATCATCTGCAAGGGGGAGGTGCTGTATGCGGGAGATCCGGAGGTTGCGGTGCGGGAGTTGGACGGAGCGATCTGGTCCAAGTCGATCGATCAATCGACCATCCGATACTATCGGGATATCTATAACGTGATCTCGACGCAATTGAAGGGGGGCAAGCTACAGATCCGGGTGCTGTCGAGAGACTCAGAGCCGCAGGATGGTCTTGCGCCGGCGGTTCCTAATTTGGAGGATGTGTATTTCAGTGCTATTTCCAGTCGGGTTGATGTAAATACCTTATAACCATGTTTACCGAAATCTTTCTCTTCGAAATCCGCAACCGCGTCCGGAGGCCGGCCGTCTATCTATATTTCCTGGGCATCCTGGCATTTACTTTGTTCGCCTTTAGCACCGGGTCCCTGCCCGTCGGCGAAAAGGAGCATATCAACTCGCCGTATCTCATCAGCTTCTGGTGCTGCGTCATGACGTTTATGATGACGCTCGTCAGTTCGTCGGTCATGGGGACAGCCATGTTCAGGGATATCGAGTACCAGACCAAGGATTATTACCTCACCTACCCGATCACAAAGTCCGGATATTTCTGGGGGCGGTTCTGCGGCTCGTTCGTCTTTATGATCGGGATCGCGCTGGCCATCCCGCTTGGCGTCTGGCTGGGGACGCACCTAGGGCCGGGAATCGGCGATAAACTCCCGGCACAGTATGGGCCAAACAAGCCGATGTATTACCTATTCCCCTTCCTGACCCTGGCGTTGCCAAATATCTTATTTACGTCGGCGCTTTTCTACGGGCTCGTGGCGGTCATCCGGGATGTTAAAATTATCTATTTCGGCGGGCTGTTGCTGTTCCTCCTTTATTTCATCGCCCTATTCTTTCTGAACCACACGAATAACGTTACTGTGATCGGGGTCGCCGATCCCTTTGCGATCAACTGGGTCCGCATGCAGATGAATAATGTGAATTATATTCAGCACAACAATAGCGTCATCGCGATCTCAGGGCCGCTGTTGATCAACCGGTTGCTTTGGCCGGGGATCGGGTTGGCGACCGTCGTTATCACTTATCTTCGGTTCAATTTCGAGACCTTTTTTGCCGGTCGACGGGATAAGACAGTAGCGGATGAAACGAGCGCCCGGTCAAATGTCGTGCTGAAGACTCCGGCGTTGAACTTCGCGGGCCGGTATAATCGTCAAATGCTTGCCGGGCTGATCCGCCTGGAGTTGTTGAACATCATCCGGGACAATTATTTCTGGGTGATAATCGGGCTGGGGGGCGGATTCCTCGGGTTTGCTTTCTGGATGGGTAACGGAAATTATGGCGTCTTCGACTACCCGCGGACGGTGACGCTGCTGTCGGTTTTTGACGATGCGTTCCCCTTCTTTATCTTTTTTATTATTCTTTTCTATACTGGTGAGACGTTGAGTCGTGACAAGCTGACGCGGTATGCCTTTATCAATGACTCGCTGCCGCCGCCGAACTGGGTGTTGAACGGGTCCAAGCTGATCTCGCTGCTGGTCATCAGCGCCGGGCTGGCGTTTCTGCCCATAGTGGTTGGTGTCGTGGTGCAGTTGGCAAAAGGGTATACGCATTTGAACTGGAGCGCCTGGTTAACGGTTCTTATTGTGATCCTGTTGCCCAAATTCCTTGCAGGGGCCGTCTTCTGTTATGTTATCCAAGTGGTCTTCAATAATAAGTTTGCCGGGTATGCCATAGTAGCGCCATTGTGGGTGGGGATGTTTTTCCTGGATTCTACGGGGACCTTTGATTACCACCTGTTATTGTATTCCTATACACCGAATACCGGGATCTCGGATATGGACGGAATAGGTCATATGCTCGGACCGATCGTCTGGTTCAACCTGTACTGGCTGTTGGGGTCGGGACTGCTGATCATTGTTGCCGCGCTTTGGTATCACCGGGGGGTTAGCAGTTCGCTGAGGGAGCGATGGCAGCTGATCCCGGAGCGGTTCAACCGGGTGACAAAGGGGTTTACACTCGTGTTGGGTCTGCTGTTCCTTGGGGTTGGAGGTTATATATATTACCATGTCAGCTATCAGAATGAATGGTTGACAAAGGGTGAGACGGCAGACCGGGCGATTACGTATGAAAAAGCGTTGAAGAAATATCAGCGGTTGCCCTTGCCAAAAATCCTGAGTATTACCGAATCGATCGATCTCTACCCGGAGGAAAAGCGGGAGATCACAGATGCGATGGTGACGATCCGGAACCCCACCAATCAGCCGATCGCGGAGATGCTGCTGGATGCAGACGGGCTTACCGACTATTCGATCCAGTCGCAGGGCCGGGCGGTATCGTACACGATCCCGTTGTTCTATCCGCGGGGGATGTTCAGCTGGTTCCGGCCTGCGCGCGATACGTCGGACTTCCGGCTTTACCGGTTTGATCAGCCGCTGGCGCCGGGGGATTCGATGGTGCTGGAGGTCCGGTCCGAGGTCGTGCATAGTGGGTTTGAGAACGGGTTTTACGCGGGTAATTTGCTAAACAACGGCACGCTCATTAATACGGGGTTGCCGGGGCTCGGGTACGATGACGATGACGAAGAGGGAAGACCGTATATCCGGAAGAAAGCAGGGTTGCCGCCCAAGGTTGACGAGGAGATTGCGCAAAATGATCCGGTTGGCGTTAACGCCTTAAAGGGGGCGCCGGTCGCCGGTCTGTACCGGATGGATGTCACTGTAAGTGTGCCGGGTGACCAGACCGCGGTGAGCAATGGTGATCTTCTTGCCGAATGGACGGCAGCCAACGGGCGGAGATACTTTCACTACCGGTTGGATAACCCGGGCATGTACCCGCCGTTCGCGGTGATGGCGGCCCGGTATGCCGATAGACATGATAGTGTACAACTTGACCATCCGGTGGGGATCGATATTTATTATAACCCGGAGCAGGGCGCGAATCTCGGTCGATATCTGAGCGCGTATAAGGATGGGTTACGTTACTTTTCAACCGCATATGGCAGCTATCCCTTCCATCATATCAGCCAGGTCCAACTTTCGAATTACGGACCGCGGGAAGCGGCACTGACGACGATGAATGTTTGTGCAGAGAGCAACGGGTGGAATGCACATTTTACCGATCCGGATCAGTTTGATTACCTGTATAAGAACACCGTGGTACATGTGGCGCAGCAATGGTGGCGATTTCAGGTAACACCTAATAATACGGTGGGATCAATGGTCATTTCGGAGGGGCTGCCCGGATACGAGAGCTTGGTCATGCAGGAAAAGAAATATGGAAAGGCCAATATGCTCCCCTACTTGCAGGACCAGATCTGGGGATACAACGTTGTTCATCTAAGGCTGGCCGTTCCGGAGCACCCGGTATTGACGGCGAACTACTGGTTCGAATGGGCGAACAAGGCGGGGTTTGTCATCTATGGGCTGCACGACCTGATCGGAGAAGGCCCGATGAATGCGGCGTTACGAGAGTTCAGGGACTCATTTGCGTTCAGGAGTCACGGCCCCTATGCGGGGGCGAATGACCTGTATGCGATATTGAAAAAGCATGTTCCGGATTCGATGCAGTATTATTTGATCGACACTTGGGAAAAGCTGACGTTCTATGACAATAAGGTCACGGGAGTTTCGGCGGTTAAAACGGGGCGACCAAACGAATATAAGGTAACGATTCGGGTAGATGTGGAGAAGAATTATAAGGATGTGCAGCGAAATGAAGTATCCGCCAAGGGAATGAATGATTTTATCGATATCGGGGTGCTCGGCACGGATACGGTGGATGCGGCAGGGCGGACGGAGAAACGGTTTTTGTTTTTGCAGAAATATAGGTTGACGCATGGGGAGCATGAGATTACTGTTGTGGTAGAGGGTGAGCCAAAGGCAGTGGGGATAGATCCGCTGGGTCTACTGATTGACAGGAACAGGAATGATAATTTCAAGAAGATCGAGTGACAGGGCGGGACGGAGGGCGGCGAGCGGCCCTACTGCCATCCCCCGCCGAGCGCTCTATACAGATTGACGACAGCCTGTAGCTGTTGCAAACGGTCGCCGATATTATTAAGCTGCGCCGACAAAAGCGATTGCTCGGAGGTCAGTACGTCTGTATAATTGGTGGCGGAGCTGTAGCGCAATAACTCCTTTGTAAAATCGACGGCCTTTTCGAGGTCTTTTATCTGGTCTTGGCGGATGCTTTGCTTTTCGAGCGCTGTCTGATAGCTGTATAGGCTGTTGGAAGTCTCCATTCCGGCGTTCAGCAAAGCCTTCTGATACGAATAGAAAGCTTCTTTTTGCTGCGCCTGCGCCACCCGCAGTCTGGTCTTATTGAGTCGCTTATTGAAAATCGGCTGTGTAAGACCACCGACCACGTTATAGAAGATCGAATTCAGAAAGAAGTCTTTAATGGTCAGATTGGAATACCCGCCCTGCGCCGTGATCGTGAGCTGCGGATAAAAATAAGTTTTGGCGACATTCACATTCTCAAAGGCAGCCCTAAACGCAAGTTCGGCTTCCTGGACATCAGGCCGGTTCTTCATCAACTCCGACGGCACGCCGGTTTGAAGATTGGGATAGGGTGTCTGTTCCGCCAGGGTCGCCCTCCTGATCCCAGCCGGTGTCCGGCCCAAAAGGACACTCAGCGAATTCTCCGCTTCCCGGATATTCTGCCTGAGGTCGGGGACCAGCAATGCCGCGGAGGCGCGGTTGGCTTCGCTCTGAACAACTTCAGCCCCGTTAGCAAGGCCGCTTTCCTTCAACGCCTTCAGGGTACTGACATCGTTCTCCCGGTTTTTGATCGTTTCCAGCGTGATCTTCAGTTGCTCGTCATAGGAAAGGAGCAGGTAATAATAATTGGCGATATCTGCAATCAGCTGCGTCTGGATCACCCTTCTGGCCGCATCGGTTTGGAGGTACGCAGCAAAGGCGCTTCTTTTGGCACTTTTCAACTTCCCCCAGATATCCGCCTCCCAGGTGGAGGTGAGACTAATCTGGTACAGCGTGGTCGTCAAAGGATAGGCGCCGATATATGCCGGCGGGATATCCTGCGCGGCCGCAGACAGTCGCGAAGGATTGACATTCGCGTTCGCGCTCAGGTCCGGCAAAAGCGCCGCTCTGCTTTGCTGAAAGCTCTCTCCAGCTTCATTCATCCGCTGCATTGCCACTTTGAGGTCGGGGTTTTCGCGTATACCTTCTTCGATTAGTCCCTGAAGTATCGTGTCGGCAAACAATAACTTATAGGGTAGGGTTGCGATAGAAGTGGTATCGGCGGACGCCGAATCGCGGAATAAAGTGCCTTGGACCGCCAGACCGGGCGCCTGATATTTCTGTGTCACGCATGACATGATCAGTAGGGTCACTATTGCCGGTATACACAGTCTCATCAGCTTATCTGGGGTTTTGCGCTAATCCGCTCCTGGAGGGATTGGAACAGGATAAAAAGGGAGGGGATGACAAACACCCCGAAAACGGTTCCGATCAGCATCCCGCCAACCGCTCCGGTCCCAATCGACCGGTTCCCTTCCGCACCGGCCCCGCTCGATACCATCAGCGGCATGATACCAAAGATGAACGCGAATGACGTCATCAGGATCGGCCGCAGCCGGGCCACAGCACCATCGACAGCTGCCTGAACGATACTTTCACCGGCTCGTCTCCGGGCTACGGCGAATTCTACGATGAGGATGCCATTCTTCGCCAGCAATCCGATCAGCATGATCAGGGTGATTTGCAGGTAGATATTGTTTTGTACGCCAAAGATATTCGCAAAAATAAACGCCCCCGCCAGCCCGATCGACAACGATAGGATTACGGCAAACGGCAAAATGTAGCTCTCGTATTGGGCACTCAGTAGGAAATAGACAAAAATGAGGCACAAAATGAAGAT
>DATMLR010000299.1:0-6946 GCA_035570015.1 Puia sp. | reverse complement strand
TTTTCCGATATTCCCGGCGCCGGCCCCAAAAACAGCCGCCCGTACCCCCTCAACCTGCGCAACCGGCGCCCAGCACACCAGTTTGCATAGCGTCGACTCCCGCGGCAGCAACACCCGCCTGCCCTCCAGTCCCAGCTTGTCCGCGATCCGCCCATTCACTCCTCCAGCCATTACATTATCCAGGTTCGTGTGGACCGCATAGATCGCCATATCATTTTTTATGGCCGCAATCACCGCCCGCTCCACATAGTTCCGGCCGGTGATCATCTTCAACCCGCCGAAAATGATCGGATGATGCGCCACCACGAGATTACATCCCCTTGCCGCTGCCTCCAGTACCACCTCTTCCGTCGCGTCCAGTGTAACCAGTACCCCCCTGCACTCCCAGCCGGAACTGCCCGTCAGCAGCCCGGCATTGTCGTAATGCTCCTGGTAAGCCGGCGGCGCCAGCACCTCCAGGTGCGCGATAATCTCTGAAATATACATGCCTTACTGAATGATCGTTTCGAGATGTGTAAGCTTTCCATCTTCATTAAACCCTTCTATCACCACCCGCAGCTTCCTGGTAATATCATTGTTGAAAAAGTCGATGTTGACCCGCATCGTCTCTCTGTCCGTCATCACATACGGCTTCCAGTATAACGTCGTCCGCAGGTCTTCCCGCTCATTGTTCGGATTATTCTCCAGGTAGTTCGGAGAATAAAATTCTTTCGGCATGGAATAACCGATCAATGGCGCCCGCGGCAAGCCTTTGAATGAAGGGTCCGTTGATTTGTTGTCCCCCCCCTTCTTAGTATATACCGCAATGATACCTCCGGAACCGCCGCCAAACCCTATCCCCGATCCGGGCCGGAACACCTTCACCATCGCCACATCCGTCGTGGGGATGCTTTGCAGCTGTGATGCATCTACCTGCATTTCATTCAGATATAAGGTCGGCCGGCCTCCGCGCCAGCTCAGCGATGGCGCACCACCGGGCCCGTTGCCCGTTGTGATCTGCAGTCCCGCAACCTTTCCCTGCAAATACGTGAAGATATCGGGCATGGCCGACGCCACCACATCATCGAGGAGATTGAACGTATACGCATCCCCGCCGGCAAACATCCCCGAAGCATATTTCGCATCCAGTTTCTCCGTTTCCGACGGCGCACGCGCCTTGACCGTTACCGGCGTCAGCACCTTGGCCCGCGCCTCCTCGATCGGCTCCACCCGCGCCCGCTCCTGCGCGATATACCGGTTGCGCTTCAGATAAACCGAATCCTCCGCCGTCCAGCCGTCAAATCCCGTGAACAAAGGCCTGGCAGCCTTCAGCGCGCGCACCAGCCCGTTGCTGAAAGTTACCGCCGCCTGATCGGCCAGGGCCTTGTTCGTATTGAACATATAATACGCTTTTACGGTATCGAAAAAGACGAGCCCCATTACCCCAAACCTCGTCCCCGAGATATGCGGAACAGACAACATCTGCGTAGTGGAATCCTTCCGGCTCAGGATCACATTGATCGACTCATCTTTGGCAATCTTATACGGATCCACCCCGAGTACATCCACCTTCATCGCCAGAAAATCCTGCTCCGGATTCTTGATCACCGGCACCTGTCCTCTCGCCAGCGCCTCCCATTTGATCCGCCGCCAGCCGTGTGTCATCATCACCAGATCCAGCATATTGACCAGACTGTCGGCCGTGCCGTCAAAATAGAAATATGGGTTGTGGACTTGGCCCCGGATCTCGCCCGTCAGCAACAGGTGGGAGATTATATTGTCGTCCGTCGGAAACTCCCCATCAGCCGTGACATCCGTTACCGCCAGCGACATATTGGTCTTGACCGTATCCGGCACATCGATGACCAGACTGTTCTTTCCGCGCCTCGTCACCCCCTTGATCTGTACCACTAACTCCGGAGTGAACTTATAGTCGTGGTTGTTGACAAAGACCACCCGCTCTGCTATCGGTACCATGCTCGCGTCAAACAACGTCAACACCAACACCCCGCTCGGTAACTGAGCGGTCGGGATCGTACCGCCGCTCATATAGTTTTCGTCGAGATTGACCCTTGCCTTGTAGACCAGATGCTGATGCATGTGCCCGATGATCGTAAGTCGCTTCAGTTCCGAGCCGCCATCTGCCGACCGCGCCACCGAGAACAGGACCTTCTGGTTCCCCGTGATCGCCCGCAGCACCACTCCCGTCGCCTTCGGCGAAGGCAGCCCCGTCCGATGTTCGTTACCCTGATCATCCTTCCATTCCGCCGTCAAAGAATCCCCCTTTTCCGGGGAAAGCAGGAACTTGCCCATCCCATCGTGGGTCGCCTCGAACAACAACAGCTCCTTACCATTCTGATCCTGTATCACCCCCTTCGCTGCCACCGGCAGGCCGAACTGATCATTTGCCTTGAAGGCGACCATCGTTTCTACCCCCGCGATCATGTCGCCGCCTTCAGGGAAGAACTGAATCTTCGCCTCCCTCGGTACCACCGTCACCGTCCCGGCAGAGTCCAAGTTGTCGTCATAGATCCGGATATCTTTCTCGAAATAGAAAGCAGTATCGAAATTAGTCATCCACGTCGTATACGCTCTCAAATGCAAATGCCTGCTCGTAATCACTTTCGGCAAACTGAAACTGCCCGCCGTACTCGACTCGGAAACCGGATAGACCTTGCGCTCCAGGATCGTACCCGTAGGATCGCACAGCTCCGCATAGAAATTCCTGCTTAACAGTGAAGGATCGGCCCCCGTAAAAATATAAGCCTTAAACCAAACCGTTTCTCCCGCCCGGTAGAGTTTCTTGTCCAGCTGCAAATACATCTTTTCCTGCGGATAATTATTGGCATAAATATTCAACATGGAATCGATCTTCTGGGCACGAAGAAAGTGTGGAAAAAAGCAAATGACGGCAAGGAAAAATCGATATTTGTTCATTCAGCTAAATTATCGCGTTTTCCCTTCCGCTTTTAGAAAAAATGTTAAAATGGAATTAACAAAACCCTCACAAGACCTTTACGCAACCTATGTTGATCGTATGCAAAAAATCGCGGATATCAAGTATGCCGCAGCTGTCCTCGAATGGGACCAGGAGACCTACCTTCCGCCAAAAGGTGCGGCAGCCCGCAGCCGCCAACTGGCAAGCCTTTCCGAGATCGCGCACGAAGGTCTGATCGCTCCGGACCTCGGCAACCTCCTTCAGGAGCTGAATCAGCGCGGAGATCTTACTGAAGATCAGCGCCGCAATGTTGAGGTTAGTCTGGAAGATTATAACAAGCAAATCAAGTTCACCCCCGCCTTTATCCGCCGCCTCACCGAAACCAGTTCCCGCAGCTTTCATTCCTGGCTCCGCGCCCGTAGCGCCAACTCCTTCTCCCTGTTCAAAGCGGATCTCCAGGAACTCGTCGCACTCAAACGGGAAGAGGCAGAGCTCGCCGGCTACATCCAACACCCCTACGACGCACTGCTCGATAATTTTGAAAAAGGCTGCACGACCGCCCTGCTCGATCAGGTGTTCAGCACCGTGCGAACACCGCTGAAAGATCTCCTCAACCGCATCGCCGCCCGTCCCCAGGTCGATGACAGCTTTCTCCACGGCGACTATCCACGTAACCGGCAATGGGACTTTGGGCTGGACATCATCCGCCAGCTCGGTTTCGATTTCGAAGCCGGCCGTCAGGACCTTTCCGAACACCCCTTTACTACGAGCTTCAACGCCCGGGACGTTCGCATTACGACCCGCATCGACGAGCACAATTTCAACCATATGACCTGGAGCTGCATCCACGAGACCGGTCATGCACTCTATGAGCAGGGGCTTCCCGACGAATACTATGGCCTCCCGCTTGGGGAATTTACTTCCCTGGGCATCCACGAATCCCAGTCCCGGCTCTGGGAAAACAACGTCGGCAGAAGCCTCGCCTGGTGGAAACCCGTCTATCCCCGGCTGCAAGCCATCTTCCCCGAGCCGTTCGACAGCGTAAGCGTCGAACTATTTTATCGGGCCATCAACAAAGTCACGCCCTCCCTCATTCGCACCGAAGCTGATGAGGTCTCCTATCATTTCCACGTGATGATCCGTTACGAATTGGAAAAACGCCTCATCGAAGGGTCGCTCCAGGTCGACGATATCCCCGGCTGGTGGAAAGAGAACTATCGCACCTGGCTGGGAGTCGAGGTCCCGGATGATAAGACAGGATGCCTCCAGGATGTCCACTGGAGCCACGGTAGTTTTGGCTATTTCCCTACCTATAGCCTGGGAAGCTTTTATGCGGCCCAATTCTACCAATCCGCTGTTAATCAGGATGTTAGTATTAAAAATGGGTTGCAGGAAGGATCTGCAGGCCCGCTGTTAGCGTGGCTCCGGACCCATATCCACCGCTTTGGGCGTCGGTACCGCAGCGAAGAGCTCTGCCGGAACGCCACCGGGAAAGGCCTTGACATTGCGTATTTTTTAGACTATTTGCTAAAAAAATACGTTATTATCTATGACTTTTGACCTTAACGTATCGTATTGTATCTTGGGGTAAATTCCTGCGACTATGAAACACCTTTTACTTTTATTTGTCCTCTTATCCGGCATTCTTCTTGTGTCTTGTAAGAAAGCCATCCAGAATAAGGAAGAGAAAGCCGTAATTACCGATGTAACGAATGGCCTGTGGTATGTTACTCATTTTGAGCAAGATGACAGCAATATTACCGCGGCTTTTTCGGGCTATCTCTTTAAATTCAATACAAATAACACCGTAACAGGGATCCTGAATAATACTGATTCCGTGCAGGGAGATTGGTTGGTCAATATCAACGCAAGGACAATCACCTCTGATTTCCCGGGCGCCGGTTACCCACTCAATCGGCTGAACGAGACCTGGTATGTGGATGACAGCTATACCGACAGCGTGTCCGCCCAATGGACGGATACCGCAGCCAATATGTCGAATTACTTGCAGCTTAAAAAGCAATAATCCACCATCTTAGCGAAGACCAGCCGTAAGATCACCCAATTTCCTATTCATTAGCCATCATCCGCAAAACCGGCGGTTGACAAGCCTTTTAAAGAAATACCTAAACGACCCTTTAGTTGAACAGAAAACTATTTATTCTGGCCAGCTTTTTTTGCCTGCTTGGGACCCTGGTTAGCGCACAAGCGCCTGTCGCCGCATTCACCACATCCAACAACATCACTTCAGGCTGCGCCCCCCTTGGGATTAAATTTCTGGACCAATCCAGCAACAACCCGACTTCATGGACATGGGACTTTGGTAATGGCCAAACTTCTACGGGTTCCCCAACCCCCACTGCCGTCTATGGCCTGCCGGGCACTTATACCGTGACCCTGATCGTCAAGAACGCCAGCGGCGCCGGTGCCATCCGCCAGACCAACTATATCACCGTTTACGCATCACCAACCGTCTCTTTCGGTCTTAACCACCTCGCCTGCTCACCCGCTGACATTCAATTTCAGCAATATTCTCAACCCGGCCAGGGGACGATCACCAGCTACGTCTGGAACTTCGGCGACGGGACCTCCGGAAGCGGAGATACGCCTAACCACGTGTACACCCAGCCCGGTTATTATAGTGTAAGCCTCACCGTTACCAACTCCGGCGGCTGCTCCAACTCGGTTACCTATAACCGCACGCTCCGTCTTGTCAGCGGCGTTCAGACAAATTTTGCGTGGAACGAGACCGGCAACACCTGTACCGCACCTTTTACCCTCAATTTCCAGAACCAGACGTCCGGCCCCGGCAACATGGCCTACAACTGGAGTTTCGGCGGCGGTGCAGCCCCTGCCAGTTCAACTGCGGTCACCCCCACCGGCATCGCCTACCCATCCGCCGGCAGTTATCCCGTGACCCTGATCGCTACGAGCAGCCTTGGCTGCGCCGATACCCTCACCCGGACCGTACCCTTGTCTTCCACCATTCCCGTCATCAATGGCCCCACCGCGGGTTGTCTTAATACGCCGATCAAGTTTTCCAATGGCACCAACCCCGCCCCCATTGCCTCCTCCTGGAGTTGGGGCGACGGAACTCCCGGATCCAATGATTCGGCCGCCACCCATACCTATACTGTCGCCGGGACTTATCCCGTCACCCTCACCAACACCTACGCCAATTGCACCACCACAACCACCAGCAACATCACGATCGGCGCCGCCTTAGTCCCGGCCTTCACCGCCACCCCGCTAAGCGCCTGCCAGGCCCCACTAGCCGTCCAGTTCACCGACCAAACCTCCCCCGTTCCCACGCAGTGGTCCTGGAACTTTGGTGACGGCTCACCCGCTTCCAACCAGCAAAGCCCGCTGCATACCTATAACACTACCGGCAACTACACCGTCAGCCTCACCGCCACTACCGCGGCCGGTTGTTCCGGAACGACAACCCAGACCAATTACGTCAATATCGTCGCCCCCACCCTCACCATGACCCTCCAGGGCGCCTGTATCGGTCAGGCCTATACGCCGACCTTTACGGTTAATTCAGTCGACCTCGTCACGAACTATACCTGGAGTGCGCCTGGTGCTACTCCATCCACAGGTTCAGGGGCTACACCCATCTTTACCTATTCCACTACCGGCTTCTACTCGCTCACCCTGACTATTCAGACCGCCAGCGGCTGCTCCGCATCCCAGACTTTCAACAACATCGTCCAGGTAGGTACCCCGACCCCGGCGAGTTTCACCGATAATCCCAATCCCGTTTGCGGCGCCAACCCCGTAACTTTCACGTCGCCGTCCGCACCCGCGAATGAATGGTATTGGAACTTTGGCGACGGCTCCGCTACAGACAGCGGAACAATGGTTACCCACCAGTTCTTGAAATTCGGCACGGAGACCGTGACCCTATCGGTTGTCAATAACGGCTGTACGACCTTCGCCACCCATACGGTGCTGGTCAACCCGCCGATCCCCAACTTTGGGTATGTCGTCGACTGCGCCACCAATAGCCCGCTCGCAAATCCTTTG
>DATMLR010000298.1:0-17631 GCA_035570015.1 Puia sp. | reverse complement strand
CAGCAGCTGAATTTCAATCGCGACATCTATCAGCTGCTGGATAAGGAATCCAATCTCCTGAAAGATTTGACCGGGAAGAATGTCTATCGCCAGACCGACTATCTCGCCTTTCTCGTCACCCAGAAACAGGAAGCGCTCCTGATTCGTCAGCTGGAGATCCAGTTCCGCAACGACCACGGCACGCTCAACTATCTCTGCGGGATCGTCGACACGAGTGCCACCCTGCTGGCCGCCCCGGTCATCGAGCTGCAACACATGCCCGATATCTCTAATTCCATCTTCTTCCGCCAGTTTGCCCTCGACAGCCTCAAGCTCCGGAACAGCCGCTCGCTCGTCGACTTTGGCTACCGGCCCAAGGCCAGCCTCTATGCCGACGGCGGTTTTTCCTCCTCACTCATGTATGAACCCTACAAGAATTTTGGGGTAAGCTTCGGCGTGACCATCACGATGCCCATCTATGACGGCCACCAGCGCAAAATGCAGTACAGCAAACTGGATATCCAGGAACGTACCCGCACCGGCTACCAGGAGTTCTTCGCCAGCCAGTACAGCCAGCAGATTGCCCAGCTTTCGCAGCAGCTGAAGGCCACCGAAGACCTCATCGCACAGATCAACGAACAGGTCCACTACTCCGAAACCCTGATCGACGTCAACGGCAAGCTCCTGGGTACCGGCGACGCCAAGATCGCCGATTATATCCTTGCCTTGAGTAACTATTTGAATGCAAAGAACCTGTTGACCCAGAACTACATCACCCGGCTACAGATTATCAACCAAATTAATTATTGGAATCGATGAAAAAAGCGCCCCTTTATTTTATTCTCTTTTATATTCTCTGGTGTCTTTCGGCATGCGGGAACGGCGCCAAAGGCGACAACGCCAAGGATGATTCAACCAAATCCGACAGCGCCAAATCCGACAGCGCCAAACCCGAAACGGCCGATTCCACGGATGCCGGGACCCCCGTAACAGTCACTGCCGTCACTAACGCCCCGTTCAACGATTCCATCGAACTGAACGCCGTATCCGCCTTTCTGCAAAAAAGCTATGTCAAAGCCAACGCCAACGGCTACCTGCAAACTGCCGACGTCTACCCCGGCAAATACGTGGAGGCCGGTCAGCCCCTCTTTACCCTCAAGACCAAGGAGGCGCAGAGCATCGGGAACGCGATCGGCCAGCTGGACAGCAGCCTTCGTTTTACCGGGATCAATACCATTAAGGCCAACCAGCACGGCTATATCACGCAGCTGGACCACCAGTCCGGCGACTACGTACAGGATGGCGAACAGCTGGCTGTTATCAGCGATCGCAACAGCTTCGTGTTCCTGCTGAACCTCCCTTATGAGCTTCGGCCCGCCGTGCTCGGCAAGAAGACCGCCAACCTGCTACTGCCCGACGGCACCCGCCTGACCGGGACGATCGGCGCGGTTATGCCAACCGTGGATTCGGCTTCGCAGACACTCAACGTTGTGATCCGCGTCAGTACTAACACGTCCATACCTGAGAACCTCATCGCCAAAGTTCGCATTTTGCGAACTGCCCGGCCAAAAGCACAATCCCTGCCGCGCTCCGCACTGCTCACCGATGAGACCGAGAGCAACTTCTGGGTGATGAAGATGATCGATAGCGCCACTGCCGTCAAAGTGCCGGTGAAAAAAGGCATCGAGACGGCCGATCGGGTAGAGGTCCTGTCCCCGATCTTCGACCCGGATGACAAAATCCTCATCACCGGTAACTATGGCCTGCCGGATACAGCCAAGGTAAAGGTCGAAAGTCAAAATCAACCGGACAAAGACTGACAATTAAAGCATTTACCGTTGAAAAACTTCTTCGTCAGCTACAAAAACCCGCTCACCGTAACGTTGGTGATCATCCTCCTGGGTGGCGCATTTGTCTATAGTAAGCTGCAGACTTCCCTTTTCCCCGAGATTACCTTCCCCAAGATAAAAGTGATCGCCGAAGCCGGGCTTCAACCCGTCGACAAGATGATGGTCACTGTTACCAAACCACTGGAGAACGCCATCAAGCAGGTTCCCGACCTGGACTACGTCCGCAGTACGACAAGTCGCGGCAGCTGCGAGATATCGGCTTTCATGAACTGGGACGCCAATATCGATCTCAGCCAACAGCGCATCGAGTCGAAGATCAACGAGATCAAAAGCGACCTCCCCCCCGAGACGCAGATCACGGTGGAAAAGATGAACCCGTCGATCCTCCCGGTGATGGGTTATACGCTGGAAACGCACCAGCTCTCCAACATCGCGCTGAAACAACTGGCCCTCTATACCATCAAGCCATTTCTTTCACAGGTTAGCGGCGTCTCTGAGGTCCGGATCATCGGCGGCAAAATGAAAGAGTACTGGCTTACACTCGATGTCCGGAAAATGAGTTCGCTTTCCCTCACGCCCGACATGCTGCAAGCCGCGATCGGCGGGACTGGCTTTGTTAAATCCAACGGCTACCTTTCCGATTATCATTTCCTTTATCTGACCCTGACGGACGCCACGGTCCATTCATCGGAAGATATTGAGAATATCGTCGTGCGGAATACCGGCAAACGCGTCATCCTCCTGAAGGATGTAGCTACTGTTAACGTCAAAGAGGCGGTCGAGTATACCCGGATCAACGCCAACGGCCGGGAAGCCCTGCTGATCGCCGTGATCAAACAACCCAACGCTAATCTGATCGATATCTCGAAGGCGATGGAGGCAAAGGTCGAAGAGCTGCGGAAAGCCCTTCCCAAGGGTGTAACGATCCGGCCTTATTATCTTCAGGCCGATTTTGTCAACGACGCCGTTCGGAGCGTAACCGACAGTCTCTGGATCGGACTGGGGCTCGCGATTCTGGTGGCGATCATTTTTCTTCGCTCCCTAAAGGCCAGTACTACGATTCTCTTCACGATTCCGATAACACTGTGTCTCACCCTCATCGTATTGTACGCGGCCGGTTACACATTCAATATAATGACCCTCGGGGCGATTGCGGCTGCAATCGGCCTGATCATCGACGACGCCATCGTGGTCGTGGAGCAGATCCACCGGACACATGAGGAGCACCCGGAAGAGCCGTCGACCACACTGGTACAGAAAGCGATCCATTATCTTTTTCCCGCAATGCTTGGTTCCTCCATAAGCACCATCGTCATCTTTATCCCATTCGTGCTGATGAGCGGGGTGGCCGGCGCCTATTTCAAGGTCATGACCAACACCATGATCATTATCCTCGTCTGCTCCTTCTTCGTGACCTGGATCGGCCTGCCTGTGATCTACCTGCTGCTCAGCCCGGTCCGGCGGCGGCTGCTGAAGCCCGGCGAAGGCAGCAAGCTGCATCGGGCTGAAAAGCCGCACCTCGTCCACCGGCAGCGTTGGGTATCGTGGTTTATCCGGTTCCCTGTCGTGAGTTTCGCTATTATGTTGGCACTGATCGCTGCTGTCATTTATATCTACCCCCGGCTCGAGACCGGCTTCCTCCCGGAGATGGATGAAGGTAGTATCGTGCTGGATTATAATTCTCCCCCCGGCACCTCCCTTGAAGAGACCGACCGAATACTGCGCGAAGTGGAAAAGATCATTGTTGGGACGCCTGAAGTTCAGGCCTATTCCCGGCGTACGGGTACAGAGATGGGGTTCTTCATTACGGAGCCTAACCGCGGTGATTACCTCATTCAGCTGAAAAAAGACCGAACCAAGACCACGGATGATGTGATTGAAGATCTCCGCAAACAGATAGAGGCCACGCAGCCAGCGTTGCGGATCGACTTCGGCCAGGTCATCGGCGATATGCTCGGCGACCTGATGACCTCCGTCCAGCCGATCGAGATCAAGGTATTCGGCAATGACCAGCAGCAGCTGCAGCAACTGTCGAAACAAGTCTCCGACATCGTCTCCGGGGTTGACGGAACCGCCGACGTCTTCAACGGCATCGTGATCGCCGGGCCGTCGGTGACCATCGAACCGAATTACGCCCGGCTGGCCCAGTTCGGCCTTACGCCGGCAGAATTACAATTCCAGCTCCAGAATTCCCTCGAAGGCAACGTAGTCGGCACCGTTCCGGAAAGGGAACAGCTCACGAATATCCGAATGGTCTATCCCGGCAGCCGGACCCTCAGCGTAGCGGACATCAGTCGACTGCAAATCTTCTTACCTAACGGGGAGCTCAAACCGATCACCGACCTGGCCAATGTTACCGTCAAACCCGGAGACGCCGAGATCCAACGCGAGAACCTTCAATCCATGGGGGTTGTCACCGCCCGCCTCGAAGGCCGCGATCTCGGCAGCACCATCAAAGCGATCCAACAACGCATCGACACCCACATCATTCTCCCCGAGAACTATCATATCGAATATGGCGGAGCGTATGCTGATCAGCAACGTTCCTTCAACGAATTACTCATCATCCTGATCACCGCCAGCCTGCTCGTCTTTGGCGTGATCCTCTTCCTCTACCGGAAAGTATCGGTCGCGCTGGTGATCCTGCTGGTTGCGGTACTGGGCATCTCCGGCAGTTACCTGGCGCTGTACCTGACGAAGACGGCGCTGAACGTCGGCAGCTATACCGGCCTGATCATGATCGTCGGGATCATCGGTGAGAACGCCATTTTTACCTATCTCCAGTTCCGCGATTCTCTCGCCACCCAGCCCGTCGACGATGCCGTCATCTATGCGATCTCCACCCGGCTTCGCCCAAAACTCATGACCGCGCTCGGCGCCATCATCGCGCTGCTGCCCCTGGCACTGGGCATCGGGACCGGGGCCCAGCTCCACCAGCCACTGGCCATCGCCGTCATTGGCGGCTTCGTGATTGCGCTGCCGTTGCTGCTGATCGTCCTGCCGACGCTGCTGCGCTTGCTTTATCGGCGCAAGAAGTCGCCGGAGTCACCGGAGTCGCCGGAGATTGCGTAAATTGCGGCAATGGGAGATACCACAAATGTGACAGGTATTGTTCGGATCACAGTGGCCGGTACTGCAGAGGCGGAATTGGTCGCCGATCTCAGCCGCCGCACCTTCTATGATACCTTCGCTCCGTACAACACCCCGGAGAATATGCAACAGTTTCTGCAAACGGAGTTTTCCCGGGAGAAGTTGATGGAGCAGGTGGGTGCGCCGCGGAATACGTTCCTGCTCGCCTGGCTCGACGACCAGGCAGTGGGCTATGCCCGTCTTTATGAAGGGGTCGATTTACCGCACGGTATGGTAGGTACCGCATCTATTGAGATCGCCAGACTTTATGCGGAACGGCACGTCATCGGAAAAGGTGTTGGGAAAGCGCTGATGGAGGCTTGCATCGAAGTCGCCCGCGGGAAAGACAAGGAATGGATCTGGCTTGGCGTTTGGGAAAACAACCACCGGGCGATCGCTTTCTATAAGATAATGGGATTCGAGATCTTTGACCGGCATATCTTCCTGCTGGGCCAGGACGTACAATATGACTGGTGGATGCGGCGCCGATTATAACATCGTCAACAACTTTTTCTTTTTCTCCGGCCACTCTTCGCGGAGAATACTAAAGAACACCGCGTCGGCCGGCACGCCGTCATTGCGTAACGTGTATCGCCTTAACACTCCCTCCCGGACACCACCGATCTTCTCGACCGCCTTCTGGGACCGGATATTCTGACCCGCCACCTTGAAGTCTACCCGCTCCAACCCCAGAGTTTCGAACATATAGGTCAACAGCAATAATTTACATTCTTTATTATGTGCCAAGCCCCACACCGAAGGGATATACCAGGTATGCCCGATCGTGATCTTCTTCACCCGCCGGTCAAGGTCATAGGCCCGCGTCATCCCGATCACCCGGTCATCCGCTGCCGCGAGGATCACAAACGTCTGATCGCCTTTCGCCGCAAGGGAAAGGGCTTCATTGAAATAGTTGTCGAATTGCCGATCGTAGGTCTCGGTGAGCAGGAGCGTTTTGGTAAACTCCCAGATCCGCTCGTCCTTTGCGAGGGGCCGGAGTACTTCACGATGGACTTCGGTCAGAAATTGCAGATAAACGTGGCGGCCTTTTAGCAGATTCAGGTCGGCAGCCTCGATAAACGGGATCATTCCCAAATATACCTCTATAGCACGAGAATCCTGCCCGCATCCACCAACGGCTGGCCCTCAGATGTGATCCTGTAAAAATACAGCCCCTTTTGCCAGCCTGTCGTATTCACGTTGAAGGAAGAGCCGTTCACCTGATAGGCCGCCATTATTTTGCCGTTTGGCGAGAAGAATTCGATGATCACCAGCTTATCCCGGTAATTTTGATCCATCCGCAAGGTTTCACCTCCATGCAATACCGATGGCACCAACGCCGGCGTCCGCCCCGGATCGAGCGTCACCCTCACAGCTGCGGAAGAAAAAGAACTGCCATCTTTCAAAAATGTCGTTAATCGGTAATAATTGACCGGATTGGCGGGAAAGGCATCTGCATCATGGTACATGCTGTCGGGATCTATCCCGTTCTTAGCCACCACCTGGTGCAGCGGATCAAAGAAACTGCCGTCCGTGGAATGTTCGACCACATAGTGATCGACCTCATCGTTAAGAGGCCTCCCCCAACGCATTTGGACGATATTGTTATTTCCCAAATAAGCTATAAAGGCGGAATGATCCGGATTGGTCGAAATGACCGGGGCCCCGTCCGACCCGATGTCCTGACCAAAGACCTGAGTACCGGCAAACAAGCCAACCCCGATCAGGCCTGAAAAGAATATCTTTTTCATTTTGCTACTTGATTTCAACACAAAGGTAGCAATGCAAAGAGAATGCCCGGAAGACTGCGCTCCCTGCAATACCTGATTAACGTTGGATTAACCTACCTCTTCAACAATTTGGAATTTACGATCTTCTCCATGATTTCCTCCCTCTGGTATTTACTGATCGGCACCTGGTACTGACCGATGTGGAGGATATTCCCCTCTATGGAATTGATCTTATCGATCGCGATCACATAGGACTTATGCGGCTGAGCAAAGGCAACCGCCGGCAGTTTCTCCTGCAGCATCTTCAGGGTCAGATGGGTGATCACCTTTTTCTCCCGCGTATAGATCGCGACATAATTCTCCAGCGCTTCCGCGAAGAGGATATCCGAAAAATGGATCTTTTCCAATTTGTTATCCGCTTTGACGAATATATGGTCTTCCACAGACTTCGCCGACTGTTGTCCGCGGAAAAAATCATAGGCCTTGTTGGCCGCCCGCAGGAAACGCTCGAAAGGGATCGGCTTCAACAGATAATCCAACACCTCCAGTTCGAACCCCTGGAGCGCATACTT
This sequence comes from Puia sp., assembly GCA_035570015.1. Lineage (GTDB taxonomy): Bacteria > Bacteroidota > Bacteroidia > Chitinophagales > Chitinophagaceae > Puia. The sequence continues at coordinate 10,371 of DATMLR010000298.1, read as the reverse complement.
CTCGTACGCAGTGGTGAAAATAACCTTGGGTGCTCCGGCGAAGTGCTTCAGGAAGTCGATCCCCGTCATATAGGGCATCTCGATGTCCAGGAACAGCAAGTCAACCGGCTCCCGCTTCAGCAGCGAATTGAGCTCCACTGCATTCTCGCAGACCCCGCGCAGATCCAGGAAGTCGATCTGGGCCGCATAGCCTTGCAAGCCTTTACGGGCAAAAGGCTCGTCGTCGGTGATGACGCATTTTATCTTATCCATACGTTAAAGTCAACACGGCCTCAAATAAATTTTCTTTTTTCTCTGCGGTCAAACTATGCCGTCCCGGATACAACAGCTCCAGCCGCCGCCGCAGATTCTCCAGCCCGATCCCGCCTTCCTTCCGCATCGGCACCTCCGCCGGCACGCCATTCTCCACTTCGAACCGGATCACCGGCCCTTCGACCTTGGCCTCGATCCGGATATGATATTCTCCGCCCACATATTTGAAGGCATTCTCCACAAGCGGAAGGAAGAGCAACGGATAGACCTGCTGCCCGTTCAGCCGTTCGTCAAAGGCCACCTCCAGCTTCAGCTTCTCCGAGCTCCTGGTCTGCTGCAGCTGGATGAAATTATGGAGATACCGGATCTCCTGGCTCACCGGTACCATCTGCTGCTGGTCATACAGCTGGTAGCGCAGCAGTTCGGAGAACTTTTCGATACTCTCCTTCGCCGCGCCCACATCTTCATCCATCTGGAAATAGACAGTGTTCAGCGCGTTGAACAAAAAATGCGGATGATACTGCGCTTTCAGGAACTTGAGCTCGGTCGCCAGCTGGTCGTTCCGGATCTTCTCCACCAAGAGCTTTTGTTCCACATAGGCCCTGACAAAACCATTTCCCCGCAAAATGGAATAATGCAACATCATGAAAAGCGACACCATCACCGACGCGATCGTCAGGTCATCGATCCCAATCGGATAATCGTTCGCGCCCACATGGATCACAACGCTGGCCGAGCATGCCACCGCAATCGCTGTCACCAGGACGGTCCCGAACTCACGAAAGACCCTCCCTAGTGTAAACTGCCCCTGCACCCTGCTAAACCGCCGCGCATAATATCTGGGAATCCGCGTCATCGGATAAGCCAAAATGATCACCGCCACAATCTCCACCGTATTCTGCCGCAGAGACCGTTTCCAGAACTCATCCTGGTTCGTCAGGTCCGTCACCAATCTAACGACCGTGTAAAACACCAACCCATATAAGCCCGGGAACACATATTTCCAGAAGAATCGCATGACATGCCAAGTTACAGTATCTTTTTCAACCCGGGAATCCGCCGGAAAATCCCGGAGGAAAGCACAAAGCTGGCAACGATGCATAGCACAGTGGCCACCACGAACTTCAGCAACGGCAACCAGTAAAGACCTGTCATTCCCACTGTGATCGCGATCAGGATCGGTGTATGAAAGACATAGACTGCAAATGCGTTATCGGAAAAGAATTTTGCCCAGCGCCCCTGCCGGTTAAATCGGGCCCTAAACAATCCCAGCAGGCCCAGCGAGATGCCGATGCCGGCCAACGCATCGAGCAGCGACATGCCCAGACTTTGCCAGTGCCAACCTCCGTCGTAAAAAGCGCCGTTCTTAACGCCGCCGCCGAAGGCGATCAGCAGCAACCAGACAATCAATCCACCGAAAACGCCGGCAACCCCCCATCGGCGGCTCGTGGCCGTCGGCAACAAAGCCAGCCATCCGTTGCGGTAGGCCAGGGTACCTGCGACAAAAAAGACGATGTACTCCGCGAAGTAGCAGAACTGCATGTTATAAAAGGATGTACCCATGGGCCAGGAGACGCGGACCAGGAAAGTGGCGATCGCGGTGAGACCGATCAGACTGATAAGGACGGCCGTGCGTGGAAAAGCTTTGGCTCGTGCATTCCGGGTGACCGGGGGAACAAGGGAACGCCGTCCGGCATAGACGGTGGAGAAAAAAAGCAGGGCCACACAGAACCAAAGGGGCCCGGTGCCGGAGAGAAAACGGCCTTGCAGAATATAGCGTTGGTAGTCGGGGAAGAACCCGGCGGAAGTATCCCATACCCCTGCAACATAGTAGCAGGTCAACGGCTGGATCACCAGCATAAACAGCAGGGCGGGCAGACCCAGCCGGTAGGCCCTGTCCCGGAGGAAGCGCGCTGCGCCTTTTTTGTCGTAAGCCCCGGGCACGAAGTAGCCGGCAAGAAAAAAGAGGAAACCCATAAAGAAGGATTGGAGGAATTCCTGGTAGGTGAGGAAGGTCAGGTCCTGCGCAATGCCCAGTTTCGCCGGCTCCTTGACATACCAGCTTCCGTGACCGCTATAGGTAACCGCCGCGTGCATACTCAGCACCAGCATGATCATTACCCAGCGGATATTGTCGATAAAGATCAGCCGCGCCGGCCGGGTCGGGGCCACTTGCACGCCGGGGGCAGCGTGGGTAGCGGCGCTGGCGGCGGTGGGGGCGCTGGCGGCGGTGAGGAAAGTGTCCATTGGAAATAGTTTTATGGCCTAAAACTACCTCCCGACCACCACTGACGCAATTTTCTTTGACGTATGGACAACCGGAGGCGACCAATGGATATGGGGAAGACCTGCGGGAGTCATGAGGGAGACATGGGGGAAACGGGCTAGGCAAAATTGTGGAAAAAATTCCCCAACAATGCCCGGGAATCATTGGATTTTTTCCAGAGGGACATGATCCTCATAGAGCCATAACTTGACGATCGAATCGGTAATTTCGACCAATTCCCCAAAACTGTCGGGTTTTCGGACGAAACAGGCAGCCCCCAGTTCGTAGGATGCGCGGCGATCCTGGTGCAGGGTGGAAGTCGTCAACACAATGATGGGGATCTGGCTGAATTTCTTGTTGTTCCGGATCTCTTTCAGTGCCTGCAGCCCCAGCATGCCGGGCATATTGAGGTCCAAAAGGATGAGGGCAGGGTATTCCGCTTCATCGGAATACAAGGCCTGGAGCAGGGTTTCAGCGTTTTCCATAAAAACATAGTCGATCTGTGGGTTCTTTTCAAGAAAAGCATCCAGGATGATCTGCCTGTCGTCAGGATCATCATCTACGATAAAGATAAGCCGCGAGTTACTTTTCATAACATATAGTAGTTGCTGTGGACGACAATATAACCAGTCTATTTCTTTTTTTCCTTGTCGGCATCAGTCCTTTTCGCTAAATTTCCTGCTCCTTCCGGGTGGAACTCCGACCGGAACTTCCCCGCCCAAACTTTATACTAAGACCTTGCCAAATATATGGCTCGGGACTTGTGCTAAAACCACTTTATCAAAAGAAAAAGCTCACTATGGGACTTTCCAAAGAAGCTAAAAAAAGGCCCGCCGCCAAACCCGACACCAATGGCCATACCAATGGCGCCGTTGCCACTAGTTACGTAGATTCTTCGCTGTTGGATGATAAAGAACTTCTCCGGATTTTACTACAGGTCCGGAATGGTAATTTTACGGTCCGCATGCCTATCGGTGAGGTCGGCGTAAAAGGCCGCATCTATGACACGCTCAACGAGATCATTTCGCTGAACGAAGAAATGATGCGTGAGTTCACCAAAGCTGGGAATACGATCGGCAAACAGGGAAAGTTGACCCAGCGCATTGAAGTCCCCAATGCCAAAGGCTCGTGGGCGACCGGCGTCGGCTCCCTCAACTCGCTCATCTCGGATCTCGTTCACCCCACGATCGAGATCGCCCATGTGATCAGCTCGGTGGCAAAAGGCAATCTGTCCCAGAACATGCCGCTGGAGATCGGCGGTCATACGCTTCAGGGAGAGTTCTCCCGCATCGCCCGGGAAGTGAACGACATGGTGAAACAGCTTAACCTCTTCTCGATGGAAGTGACCCGCGTGGCGCGCGAAGTGGGCTCCGAAGGGAAACTGGGCGGCCAGGCGAAAGTAAAAGGCGTCGCCGGGGTTTGGAAAGACCTGACCGACTCGGTCAACCTCATGGCGGGTAACCTGACAGCCCAGGTGCGGAACATCGCCGACGTGACGACCGCCATCGCCAAAGGCGACCTGTCGAAGAAGATCACCGTGGACGTAAAAGGCGAAATTCTCGAATTAAAGAACACCATCAATACGCTCGTCGACCAGCTCAACTCCTTCTCCTCCGAAGTAACGCGCGTGGCGCTCGAAGTAGGGACCGAGGGAAAGCTAGGCGGCCAGGCACACGTGAGGGGGGTAGCCGGTACCTGGAAGGACCTGACCGACTCGGTGAACGCCATGGCCTCCAACCTCACCGGCCAGGTGCGCAATATCGCCGAAGTGACCACCGCGGTCGCGAAAGGCGACCTTTCGCGCAAAATCACCGTCGACGTGAAAGGGGAGATCCTCGAGCTGAAGAACACCATCAACACCATGGTGGACCAGCTCAACTCCTTCTCCTCCGAAGTGACCCGCGTGGCGCGTGAAGTCGGCTCCGAAGGTAAGCTGGGCGGCCAGGCCGACGTGCCCGGGGTAGGGGGAACGTGGAAAGACCTGACCGACTCCGTGAATATCATGGCGGGCAACCTGACGGCCCAGGTGCGCAATATCGCCGAAGTGACCACCGCTGTGGCTACGGGTGACCTTTCCCGTAAGATCGACGTGGCGGTGAGAGGCGAGATCCTTGAATTGAAGAATACCATCAATACCATGGTGGACCAGTTGAACTCCTTCTCCTCCGAAGTGACCCGCGTCGCGCGTGAAGTAGGTTCCGAAGGGAAGCTGGGCGGCCAGGCCGCAGTGGAAGGGGTCGGCGGGGTCTGGAAAGACCTGACCGACTCGGTAAACGGGATGGCCTCCAACCTGACCGGCCAGGTGCGGAATATCGCGGAAGTGACTACCGCGGTTGCCAAGGGCGATCTCTCCCGGAAGATCACGGTGGATGTGAAAGGGGAAATCCTCGAGCTGAAGAACACCATCAATACCATGGTGGACCAGTTGAACTCATTTGGTTCAGAAGTGACCCGCGTGGCGCGTGAAGTAGGTTCCGAAGGAAAGCTCGGCGGCCAGGCCGACGTGCCCGGGGTAGGGGGGACCTGGAAGGACCTGACCGACTCGGTCAACAAAATGGCAGGTAACCTGACCGCCCAGGTGCGCAATATCGCGGAGGTCACTACCGCCGTCGCCAACGGCGACCTCTCCCGCAAGATCACGGTGGACGTTCAGGGTGAGATCCTCGAGCTGAAGAACACCATCAATACCATGGTGGACCAGCTCCGCGGTTTTGCCTCCGAAGTAACCCGGGTGGCGCGTGAGGTCGGTACCGAAGGCAAACTGGGCGGTCAGGCCTTTGTGCCGGGCGTTGCCGGGACCTGGAAAGACTTGACCGACTCCGTCAACGGGATGGCCTCCAACCTCACCGGCCAGGTGCGGAACATCGCGGAAGTCGCCATCGCCGTGGCCAATGGCGATATGTCCAAGAAGATCACGGTGGACGTGCGCGGGGAGATCCTGCAATTGAAAGAAACACTCAATACCATGGTCGACCAGCTCCGGGCATTTGCCTCCGAAGTGACCCGGGTGGCGCGTGAAGTCGGCACCGATGGTAAGCTCGGCGGGCAGGCTTTCGTACCGGGTGTAGCCGGGACCTGGAAGGACCTGACGGACTCGGTTAACTCAATGACCGGTAACCTCACCGCCCAGGTGCGGAATATCGCCGAAGTGACAAAGGCGGTGGCCAGCGGCGACCTGTCCAAAACGGTGGCCATCGACGTAAAAGGTGAAATCCTCGACCTGAAGAATACCATCAACGTGATGGTGGAGCAATTGAACTCCTTCGCCTACGAAGTGACCCGCGTGGCGCGTGAAGTAGGTACGGAAGGTAAGCTTGGCGGGCAGGCCGAAGTGCGCGGCGTGGCCGGTACCTGGAAAGACCTGACCGACTCGGTGAACATGATGGCCTCCAACCTGACCAACCAGGTCCGTGGGATCGCCAAAGTGGTGACCGCCGTGGCAACCGGTAACTTGAAACAGAAGCTGTCCATCGTCTCCCGCGGTGAGGTGGCGCAGTTGACCGATACCATTAATGAAATGATTGATACCCTGGCGCTCTTCGCCGACCAGGTGACGACCGTAGCCCGGGAGGTCGGCGTCGAAGGACGCCTGGGCGGCCAGGCCAGCGTACCGGGCGCTTCGGGTATCTGGAAGAACTTGACGGAGAACGTAAACCAGCTGGCCCAAAACCTCACCACACAGGTACGTTCGATCTCCGAAGTCGCCTCCGCGGTAACCAAGGGTGACCTGACCCGTACCATCCGCGTCGAAGCAAAGGGCGAAGTAGAAGCCCTCAAGGATACGATCAACCAAATGATCGCCAACTTGAAGGAAACGACCCTCCGCAACCAGGAACAGGACTGGCTGAAATCCAACCTCGCGAAGTTCACCCAGATGCTCCAGGGCCAAAAGGACCTGTCCTCTGTAACCCAGCGCATCCTCTCCGAGTTGGCGCAGGTCGTCGTCGCGCACTACGGCGCCTTCTACATCCTCAAACAGGACGAGGATACCCGCGAAGACCGGCTGCGCCTTTTTGCCGCTTATGGGTATAGGAGTGATAAGAACATCCCCACCGAATTCGCCATCGGTGAAAGTCTCGTCGGGCAGGTGGCCTTCGAGAAGGAACGGATCATCCTGTCCAATGTTCCCGGCAACTATATCCGGATCAGCTCGGGTCTCGGCCGCGCCAAGCCAGCCAACCTGATCATCCTGCCGGTGCTGTTTGAGAACAAGGTAAAAGCCGTTATCGAGCTGGCTTCCCTCGATATCTTCAGCGAGACGCACCTCGACTTCCTCAGCCAGCTGACCGAATCCATCGGGATTGTGCTCAACACTATCGAAGCCAGCACGAGGACCGAAGAGCTGCTGGAGCAGTCGCAGTCGCTGGCCGGTGAGCTGAAGATCCAGCAGGAAGAGCTGAGAAGAACGAACGATGAGCTGCAGGATAAAGCGCTTCTCCTTGTAAAACAAAAGAATGAAGTGGAAGCCAAGAACAAGGAAGTGGAAGAGGCCCGCCGCTCGCTTGAAGAAAAAGCCGAGCAGCTGACGCTCACATCCAAATATAAATCGGAGTTCCTGGCCAATATGTCGCATGAATTAAGGACGCCGCTCAACTCCCTGCTGATCCTTGCGCAGCAATTATACGAAAATGCGGAAGGCAACCTCTCGGACAAGCAGATTCGCTATGCCAAGACCATCCACTCCTGCGGGGATGACCTGATCCAACTGATCAACGACATTCTCGACCTGTCGAAGATCGAATCGGGCTTTATCTCTGCCAATATCTCGCCGGTCCGCTTCAGCGAGATCGCCGCCTTCGCGGAAACGACCTTTAAACCGATCTCCGAAGCACGCCACCTCCGGTTTACAATCGAGACGGACCCACGGCTGCCGCAAAGCCTCGAGACCGACCTGCAGCGGCTCAACCAGATCCTGAAAAACCTGTTGTCCAACTCCTTCAAGTTTACCGAAAAAGGCGAGGTCAAGCTGCGCATCTATGAGGCCAGCCGCAACTGGAAGTCGGGCACGCCATCCCTGGACAGCGCCCGCCAGGTCGTGGCCTTTGCGATTATTGACACCGGTATCGGCATCCCGCTGGAAAAGCAACAGATCATTTTCGAAGCCTTTCAGCAGGCCGAAGGCTCTACCAGCCGTAAATACGGCGGCACCGGCCTGGGTCTTTCCATCAGCCGCGGCCTTGCCGAGCTGCTGGGCGGTACCATCGAGCTCGAAAGCAACCCGGCACGGGGCAGCACCTTCACCCTTTTTGTGCCCGTGGAAAGCTCGGGTGTCATTTCCAAAGAGGCCTCCGACAGCTTCACGAATGCTTACCAGCAGCTCCAGCTGGGCGCCGGCAGCGGCGAATTGGACACGCTCCTGAACTCGCTCCGGGTCACGAGCGATCCTGCGGACCACACCAAATTGAATATTGTCAACGAGATGATCAATGATACAGGTGATGACCGGAACACTATAGCGCAGGGGGACAAGATCGTTCTGATCGTCGAAGACGACCTTCGCTTCGGAAAGATCATCGTCGACAAAGCCCATGAGTATGACCTGAAGGCCGTCGTCGCCACCAACTATATAGAGGTTTTCGACTTCGTCAACCGGTTCACGCCGATTGCCATCACCCTCGACGTCAAGCTGCCTGATACCAGCGGCTGGAAAGTGCTGGACCTGCTGCGAAACGACCTGAATTACCGGCATATCCCCATCCACCTCATCTCCGGGGAAGAAAACAGGGCCCTGGCCCTCAAACGCGGCGCGCGCAGCTTCCTGCTAAAACCGCTGGAGAATGAGGCGCTAAGCGAACTTTTTGAGGACATCATCTCCTTCAACAAAAGGGAAACCCGGCGCATCCTCCTGGTGGAAGACAATGAGCTCGACTCCTCCCAGATCACCAAGATGCTCCAAAGTGACAATATGGAGGTCACCATCGCCAACAACGGAAAGACCGCGCTCCAGGAATACAATATCAAGGATTTCGACTGCATCATTCTCGACTATACGCTGCCTGATATCTCCGGCATCGAGATGGTGCGGCAGGTCAGCGAGAACAAACGGAAGCTGACCCCGGTGATCGTCTACTCGGCCAAGGACTTTGACAAGAAGGAGCTGAACCATCTCCACCGGACCTCCAATACCATCCTGCTGAAAGGGGTCAACTCCCTCGAGCACCTCCTGGAAGAAACGGTGCTCCACCTGCACATCAATCACCGGGAACTGGCCCCGGAGAAAAGACGGGTGATCGAGAATATTCGCATGAAAGATGATATCCTGACCGGAAAGAACGTCCTGGTAGTCGACGATGACGTCCGCAACCTTTTCGCGCTGACCACGGTCTTCGAACGTTATAATATCAATGTTGTCACCGCGGAGAGCGGAAAAGAGGCCATCCAGATTATCAACGACGAGAAACAAAAGATCGATATGGTCCTGATGGATATCATGATGCCGGAGATGGACGGGTATGAAACCACCCAGAAAATCCGCCGGGAGCACAAGAACAACACCCTGCCCATTATCGCCGTTACAGCCAAGGCGATGAAGGGCGACCGGCAGAAATGTATCGAAGCGGGCGCTTCCGACTATATCACCAAACCTTTAAAGATCGATCAGCTGCTGTCGCTGATGCGAGTATGGTTTTATAAATAAACAATAAGCACCCCTCGCCAAAACCCAAAATCCAATAGATGCAACCTAAGATCATGTTGGTGGATGATCGGGAAGATAACCTGCTGTCGATGGAGACAGTGCTGGAACCCGACGGTTATCGATTTGTCAAAGCGACTTCAGGCCGCCAGGTGTTGAAGTTGCTCCTGACGGATTTCGACTTTGCTCTGATCCTGATGGACGTCCAGATGCCCAATCTCAACGGCTTCGAGACGGCCTCGCTGATCTATGAACGTGAGCGGCTCCGGCAAATCCCCATTATTTTTATCACGGCAAACAATTATGGCGACGAGAACCTGTTCAGGGGTTACCGCGCCGGTGCGGTGGACTATATCTATAAGCCCGTCAATCCCGACTTGCTGCGGGCGAAAGTGAGCGTTTTCGTCGAGCTCTACCGCAAGAATCAACGACTGCTGGCCCAGGAACAAAAGCTCGTGGCCATCAATCGCAATCTCGAGCTTGAGATCGCCGACCGGATCTCCTCCGAACAGAAGGTGACGGAGCTGAACCGGCAGCTGCTGGAGAACATCGCGCGCCTGGAAACGGCCAACAAGGACCTGGACCTTTTTGCCTTCATGGCTTCCCACGACCTCCAGGCCCCGCTTCGCAAGATCCGGATGTTCAGCGACCGCCTTCTGGCCGGCGGTACCGCCAATATGAACAATGAAAACCGACTGTACCTGAACCGGATCCAGGAAGTCTCCCGCCGGATGCAGGAGCTGATCAACGACATCCTCCGGTTCTCCAAGATTTCGGCAGAGGGACAATCTTTTGAGGAGGTCGATCTCAATCTGGTGATCCAGGAAGTCGTTTCTGAAATGGAGACGGTCATCCGGGAGAAGAACGCCGAAATCATCGTCGACCCGTTGCCCATACTACCGGCCAGCACTGTGCTGATGGGCCCTCTCTTCTCCAACCTGGTCAGCAATGCCTTGAAGTATACCAGAAAGAATGAGGCGCCCCGCGTGCGCATCCGTTATGACGAAGGGTCTGCCGCGGCAGCGATCAACGGTAAGGAGCCGGATACCCGGTATGGCCGTATTTATATTGAGGACAATGGCATCGGGTTTGACCAGAAGTATGCGGAGCAGATCTTCGACATGTTCCGCCGGTTGCATTCCAACGCCGAATATGAAGGGACCGGGATCGGGCTTGCGCTTTGCAAGAAGATCGTCGATATGCATCGCGGTTTTATCTC
>DATMLR010000297.1:0-23301 GCA_035570015.1 Puia sp. | reverse complement strand
ATGGACCGCCGGAAACAGCAACGTGAACATTGTGCCGCCCCCGGCAGCGGTGTCAACCCGGATCTCGCAGTGGACGGCTGCGGTCAGATCGCGGATTAGCGGGAGGCCGAGACCATGCCGGGTCCCGATATCAGCGTCGTCATTGAACAGCGCAAGCCGCTGGCCCGAGGATATACCAGGCCCATTATCAGTGACGGCGAGGCAGACATGACGGTCTTCTTTCCAGGCCCGCCACTCAATCACTCCCTCCGGGCGGTCGTGGACAGCTTTGATCGCATTGGAGGTCAAATTCCGAAGGATCGTTTTAAGGTAGTCTTCATCGGTTTCCAGCTGCAACTTCTGCGGATCGCAGAACAGGATCCTCAGCCGGCCGTTGCAGGGATAAAGGAGCTGGAGCTCACTAAAGACCTGATTGACCCAGAGCCTTTTTATTTGCGGCCGAAACGCCACCATTTGTCCCTTGCTCCATAGCAGGATGTCTTCCATGACGTGCAGAAGATTCCCGGCGGTATCGGTGATCTTCTGCTGGCCCGCGGCCATTCCATTCTCATCCAGCAGGTCCGGGGCCTCCCTGCGGAGATTGATCAGGCTGATCAGATTGGCGACCGGACTGCGGAGGTCATGACTGATGATGCCAAAGAATCGGGCCTTAACCCGGTTGGCTTCATCGAGCTGAGTGTTGATCCGGGTAAGAGCCCGATTAGCCCGTTTGCGGATGGCGCTTTGCAGGTAGAGCAACACCCCGATAGCGCCGATAAGCAGCAGGCCGGCGATCAGCCCGTATCTGAGCCGGCGCTGGCCAGCGATCTCCAGGGTATGGATGCGTTGTTCCTGTACCAGCTCGGCCTGTTCGTTCTGCGCAGTCAGCTTTTGGAGGTCCCTGTCCTTGTTGGCAAGCGCCAGCTCATTCTGGTTCAGTTTAAGCCGTTGTTCTGCTTCCCGGGAAAGCAGCTCCTGCTTTTCCAACCTGCCTTCGGTGAGCTGCTGCTGCAGCTGGATCTCGGCTGCCTTCTTATCAAAGTCGTATTGGATGAATTTGCGGATGATCGTTTTTTCGTTGTCATTATTGATGATGGTATCGTGCAGCTGTTCGTAGGCGCGCATGGACGAAAGCGCGAGCGGATAGTCCTTTTCCCGTTGCGACACCTCACTAAGATATTTATAGGCTTCATCGCGTGTCACGGGATCGCCGACGCCGCCAGCCAGCTGAATAGCGCTGTCCAGCAGGGCCACAGCAATTGGGTAGCGGTCCTTCGGGTCGATATGTCGGGACCGGAGGACGTTGTCGGAAACTTCGCTCAGGGCGGTACCGGCGTTGATCATCGCGTTGGCCATGGTACGTTTGTCAGATAGTGCGCGGCTGATCTCCAACGCGCGGGTTCCGTAATCATAGGACTTATCGTTTTCTCCGAGGTTATGCCAGGCATCCGCCAGATTGGTATATGCGCCGGCCAGCGAACGCCTGTTGTTGGTCTGCTGGCTGATCCGGCTGCCGGTATCGAGATAATCAAGGGCTTCCTTGTATTTCTTTTGATGGATGAGCACCGAGCCAATATTGTTGTATAAGGCCGGGGGAACGACGACTTTGGGGAGGATCGATTGCAAAGTGGCGATGCTGTTCTTGTAAAAGCCGATCGCCCTATCATAGTCCTCCATATCGTTGTAAACGTTGCCGAGGTTCTGGTTGAGGGCGGCCAGCTTGCTTTTGTCGCCAACCTCTTCAGCCAGCTTGAGGGCGCTGAGCATGTATTCGAGGGCTTTGGCATAGTTCCCGCTTTGCGAGTACAGGACACCCAGCAGACTGTTGGCAGCGATCTCACCGGACTTGTCGGAATAGCGTGTCGCCGTTTGCAGGTACTCCTCAGCGACAGCCTGTGCCTGCTCCCGGTTACCTTGCAGGAAATAGAGGCTGCTCTTGACATTATAACCTTCGAGGATACCTTTTTTGAAATGCAACTGCCGGGCGGCAGGCATTTCGGCGTCGATGATCTTCATCCCGCGGGAGGGGTCTGAATAGGCCAGCATTTTGGCCAGGAGGACCATCCGGTTCATTTTGGTCGTGTCGTTGGCTGGATAGTGGTCAATCACCTGGGCCAGCGAGTCGGTCTTACTCAGCTGTGCGCGGGATGACAGGCCCATCGACAATAGGAGGAGGAGACTGATCAATTGGAGACTGGTCAATTTTCGGCGGAGCAGCATATTGGCAGGTTTATGCTGGAGCCAATATAGGGAAATTTATATTGAAAGTTTATTTAATAAGTGAAAGGGGGAATTTGCCGAATAAATGGCTCATTTTTGCCGGTGAATGGCACATTTTGCCAAACTCTTAAAGGATAAACCGGGACAAATGAAATATCAATCCATATTGGCGATCCTCCTTCTAATTCGCCTGGCGGGCTATGCACAGGACTACGACCGGAAGGAGGTCATGATCCCGACGCGGGATGGGATCAGGCTTCACACCGTTATCTTCACGCCGAAAATCGCGGGTGAGGCGCTGCCCTTTCTGATGGAGCGGACACCCTATGGCGCCAATAAATTTCCAAGCCCTGAAAAAAACCCCTATTTCAAGGATCTTGCGGCAGAGGGATATATTTTTGTTTTCCAGGATATCCGTGGACGTTATGGCTCGGAAGGACAGTATGTGATGCAGCGGTTTCCGCGGGACAGGAAGGACCCTAAAGCAATAGATGAGAGTACGGACACCTATGATACGTTCGACTGGCTCCTCAAAAACGTCCCCAACAACAATGGCAAAGGCGGGATGCTCGGCGTTTCCTATGACGGCTGGACGACCATTATGGGCGCTATCGATCCGCATCCTGCGCTGAAGGCCGTGTCCGATCAGGCCTCTCCGGCTGATATGTTCATCGGGGACGACTTTCACCACAACGGGGCCTTCCGCCTCAGCTATGCCTTCGAGTACGCTTTTATGGAAGAGACGTCCAAGGTGGATACTTTGTTCCCGTTTCCCGACAAGGATACCTACGACTGGTACCTGAAGCTGGGGCCGTTGTCCAATGTCAATTCAAAATACCTCTTTAACCGATTACCGTCCTGGAACAATTTCGTGGTGCATCCCAACTATGATGACTACTGGAAGAGGCAGGCGCTGACCCGCCTGCTGGATTCGCCGCGGGTGCCGACGCTGAATGTCGGCGGCTGGTGGGATCAGGAGGACTTCTACGGACCGGTGGAGGAATATGAGACCTGGAAAAAGCTGGATCGCCGCCACTATGATCACCTGGTGCTCGGCCCCTGGAATCATGGGGGCTGGGGCTGGTTTCCCGGCGACCATCTGGGCAATATTCAATTTGGTTCGCCGACGGCAAGCTATTTTCGGCGGGAGATCGAGGCGAAATGGTTTGCCTGGTATCTCAAAGGGAAGGGCGACGGAAGTTTTCCGGAAGTGATTACTTTTCAGACGGGGACGAATGTTTGGAAGACCTACGACAGTTGGCCGCCAACCGATGCAAAAACGAAAGAACTCTATTTTCGGGAAGATGGCCGGTTGTTGTTCGATGCGCCGCCGGCGGGCGCAGACAACCGATATGACAGCTATGTTTCAGATCCGGCGAATCCCGTACCCTATAGGACGCGGCCGATCGAAGAAACGTATGGACCGGGTTCCAGGTGGTATACCTGGCTGACGGAGGACCAGCGGTTCGTGCAGGTCCGGCGGGATGTGCTGAGCTGGGAGACGGATACCTTGCCGGAAGATTTCACGCTGACCGGTGCAATCCGGGCAAAACTGTACGCCGCAACCAGCGGCAGTGATGCCGATTGGGTCGTTAAGCTGATCGACGTGTATCCTAAGTCGTATCCGCAGGAGCCCGGAATGGCGGGATACGAGTTTATGATCGCCAATGATGTGTTCCGGGGGCGATTCAGGCACAGCTTTGAAAATCCCCAGCCCGTTACCCCGGGAATAGTGGAAGAGTATACGATCGACTTGCATACGCAGGATCATGTGTTCCGCAAGGGTCACCGGATCATGGTGCAGGTCCAAAGCACGTGGTTCCCGATCATCGACCGGAACCCGCAAACGTATGTCCCGAACATCTTCGAGGCTAAAGAAAGTGATTTTCAGGTAGCTACGCAACAGATTTACCGGTCGGCGCGCTATCCTTCGCATCTTGAAATGATGGTTCGCTAGAATTATTGTATCGGTTTAATACAATAGTTTTACTTTTGAGTTCACCTGCTTGATATGAAAAAAAACATCCCCCTCTCATCCATTTCACTGCTGATCTTAATTCCATTTATCGGACATGCTCAAACGCCGTCGGCCCCGCAGCTGGGCAAGGACCCAATCCCCGCGATCATCAAAGCGATGACGCTGGAGGAGAAAGTAAAGTTTGTCGCAGGCAATGGGATGCATTTCCCCAGCGCGCCGCGTAGCAACAATAACGGTCCTGTGGTCGGTCAATCGCAGGATAAGGTGCCCGGTGCGGCAGGCACCACCTACGCGATCCCGCGGCTGGGCATTCCTTCAATCGTCGTGAGCGACGGTCCGGCGGGGGTACGGATCGATTCAGTGCGAAAGGACATGCCGGGGAAGACCTATTATGCCACTGCATGGCCGGTGGGGACGCTGCTGGCATCCAGCTGGGATACGGCGCTGGTGCAGCGTGTGGGTGCGTCGTTTGGGAACGAAGCAAAAGAATACGGCATCGATATTATGCTGGCGCCGGCGTTGAATATTCACCGCAACCCGCTGGGTGGCCGCAATTTCGAATACTACTCGGAAGATCCGCTGATCGCGGGCACCGTTACCGCCGCAATAGTCAGAGGTATTCAATCCAATGGGGTGGGGACGTCCATTAAGCATTTTGCCGCCAATAACGAAGAGACCGACCGGAACACGATCAACACGATTGTCAGCGAACGTGCGCTGCGGGAGATCTATCTGAAAGGTTTTGAGATCGCTGTGAAACGGTCGCAGCCCTGGACGGTCATGAGCTCTTACAACCTGATCAACGGGACCTATACTTCGCAGGAGTACGATCTGCTGCAGACCATTTTGAGGGACGAGTGGGGATTCAAGGGGTTTGTGATGACCGACTGGTTCGGCGGCGTGGACGCTGTCGCCCAGATGAACGCCCGCAACAACCTGCTCATGCCGGGCTCGGCCGATCAGTCCAAGAAGATCATGGACTCGTTACAAAGCGGCGCGTTATCCGAAAAGGTGCTCGATGAAAATATCGCGGGTATCCTCCGGATCATTCTTGAATCTCCCGCATTCAAGGGCTACAAATTTTCCGACAAGCCGGACCTGCGGCAGCATGCGGTCGTTTCGCGTAAGGCGGCTGCCGAAGGGATGGTGTTGCTAAAGAATAACGACCACACCCTGCCTATCGCGACGTCCTTAAAGAAAGTAGCTCTTTTCGGGATCAATGGGTATGAGCTGATTGCGGGCGGAACGGGAAGCGGGGATGTGAATAAAGCCTACAAAATATCGCTTGCGCAGGGACTGGATAGTGCAGAGTATAATGTCGATCCGGAATTGCAGAGTGCCTATGTATCTTATCTGGCAGACTATGCGGTAAAACATCCGAAAAAAGGATTCATGCAGGAATTTATGAACCCCACACCTCCCGCGCCGGAGTATGTGGTCGACAACGAACTCCTGACGAAGAAAGCGGCCGCTGACGACCTAGCCATTTTGTCGATCGGGAGGAATGCGGGTGAAGGAAGAGACCGGAAGATGCCAGGGGATTATTATCTTTCCGATACGGAGAGGATGGTGATCAATGTAGTCACCAATGCTTTCCATGCTCAGCATAAGAAGGTGGTGGTCGTGCTGAACATCGGCGGCGTCATCGATGTGATGCAGTGGCGGGACCAGGTCGATGCCATCTTGCTCGCCTGGCAGCCGGGGCTCGAAGGAGGGAATGCGATCACTGACATTCTTAGCGGCAGGGTCAATCCGTCCGGTAAGCTGGCGACTACGTTCCCTGCTAAATACGAAGATGTTCCGTCGGCGAAGAACTTTCCGGGCAAGGAATTCCCGGAAAAGGCTACGGGTGGCGGGGTGTTCGGGAGGCGTGTCCCGGCGGAGGTGACCTATGAGGAAGGAATTTATGTGGGCTATCGTTATTATTCTACATTCAACGTAAAGCCGGCATATGAGTTTGGCTTTGGCGGGTCGTATACGAGCTTTTCTTATTCGAACCTGAAGCTGAGTTCCGCGACGTTCAAAGGCCAGGTGACGGCGACAGTGACCGTGACGAATAGCGGGCTGGTTCCCGGTAAGGAGGTGGTCGAGCTGTATGTCAGCGCACCTTCGGGAAAGCTGGACAAGCCGGCGGAGGAGCTGCGGGCATTTGGAAAGACGGGCCTGTTGAAACCCGGGCAATCTCAGAACTTGACGTTTGTCCTGACGGCGGCCGATCTGGCTTCGTTCGATACGCCTTCCAGCTCCTGGATTGCCGCGGGCGGACAGTACACGGTGAAAGTCGGGGCTTCGTCAGCGGATATCAGGCAAACGGCGACTTTCACGCTCCCTGCCGATCTGGTAGTGGAGAAAGATCATAAGGTGCTCGTGCCGCAGGTAGCGATTGATGAACTAAAGCACTGATGGATCATTTGATGACAAATGTTTCCATATGCGTGACGGTCGGTTCGAATTCCAATAGGAAGTCCTGGTCTTCCGGATAATATTTCGCCTTGCTGATGTCCTCGCCGGCGAAGGCAGCGATGCTTTCTCTGCTTTCCCAGGTGGAAACAGTCCAGAAATGCGCGATATCCTGTTCGATCGTTCGCCAGATCCGGACGCCGGTGTTTCCAGGGGTGTTGAGATAATCCTGCACACCTTTTTCCTGAAGAAAGGATAAGTAGCGGTCGGCGTCCGCTTTTTTTGTTTTTCCATGCCAGATTCTGGTAATCATATCGTTGACGAATTTAACCCATTTGACCATATATTCTTAATACGGCCGCCTTTGGCGGGTGCATTTATTTGGTGTACCTTTTTTATAACTAAAGCCACACCAAATGACTAATCTTATCATTTCCACCTTCAGGGAGGAAGCGCAAGCCATCGAAGCTTCGCAAAAATTAAATGAGCTGGAAGCCATCGGCGACATTACGATCTATGAAAGGGTCATCGTCAAAAAAAATGCGGATGGCGAAACCGTCGTATTACAAAATGATACCACAGAGGGCGAGGGCCTTACGACCGTATCCGGAATGGCCGTCGGCACGCTCATTGGGGCGTTGGCCGGGCCTGTCGGCATGGTGGCAGGTATGTTCGCGGGAACAGTGACGGGTGCGGCCGCTGAAGCAGATAATTTCGGTTTCGCGGAGGATTTTGTCTCCGGGGCTGCGGATCGCTTACAACCCGGAATGACAGCCGTCATTGCGGAGATAGAGGAAAGCGACCCGGTCTTTGTCGACAGCTCGCTTACTCCGTTGGGAGGCACCTTGACTAGGTCTGACGTGGATTATGAATATACAAAGCATTCTGACGAAGAAATTGATGAGTTGGATGAAGATATTGCTGCGGCGAGGGCAAAGCTGAAATCAGCCGTTGACAATGACAAAGTAAAGTTCCGGAAGAAGATCGACAAATTGAAAGAAGAAAGAAAGGAGCGGATCGATGAATTCAAAGAAAAGGTGAAAGATACGGCATCCGGGATCAAGACCTCTGTCAAAGAGCGGATGATCGGGAAAATCCGGAGCAAGATCGAAAAACATCAAAAGAAGATCACCGATCTGGAAAAGCAGCTGCAGGCCGTTGTGGAGAAGAACAAGGAAGCGGTGCAGGGGGCAGAGGCGGCGAAAGCGTGAGATCTATCTAGGGATATTCGAGCACCTTGTATCCCCAAGGTTCCAGGGTCCAGGTATCACCGTTGATTGTAACGGCCTCTCCCGAGAATACCTCGGTGGCGTTTCCTTTTGGCGTTTGGGCGTTGATCCTGATGGGCTGCGGGTCCTTTGAGAGGTTTAGCACGACGAGTAACTTATGTCCCGATTTCTCCCGGAGAAAGCAATAGACGGCGCGATCGTTGCCGACGGATAGCCGCGTGAATGCGGCATCGGCATCCAGGGCCGGGTTTCGTTTGCGGAGATCGAGCAGGGTCTTATAGAATTGGCTGCGCCCGAAGGCACGAAATCGGATCGAGTCCTTTTCGAAAAAAGAAAGCGCCCGCAGTACCGGCTCTTCCTGTCCGCTGTAGATGAGGGGGATATTTTCCGGCATTGTTTGGGTGAAGACGGCGAAAGGGGCATGGGCGGGGCCGGGAAAGGTGTTGAAGTCCGCGCCATTCCAGCTGTTCTCATCGTGATTGCTGGTGAAATACATTTCCAGCGTCCCTTTGGGGTAGATCTTGTTTTGGTTCCACAGCACGCTGTCGAGGGAAAGGGCGGACCGGTCGCCTTTGGCGACACTGATCATCGTATGGAACATCTCCCAAGGGTAAAGGGCATCAAAACCGTTCTGTGCCAGGTAGGGCTTGTCACCCTCGGCAAGCATGAACAGGGTTTTTATCGTTCTTAACTGACCAATGCACGTTCGCCAAAAATCGCCCGGGACATTCCAGGCCACGTCACAACGGAAGCCGTCGATATCGGCGGCCTTTACCCAGTACCGCATGGCCGTGATCATGCTGTCCCGCATTACCGGGTTGGCATAGTTGAGCTGACGGGTGTCGGTCCAGTCGAAGGGGACGGCGGCGTTACCGGTACCATCTTTTACATAGAAATCGGGATGCTGGATCAGCCAGCGGTTATCGGCGCCGGTGTGATTCGGAACCCAGTCGATGATCACTTTCATCCCCCTGGCGTGGATAGCCTCTACGAGCTGCCGGAAGTCGGAAAGCGTCCCAAACTCGGGGTTGACCGCGGTATAGTCTGAAACGGCATAATAGCTGCCCAGACTTCCTTTCCGGTTTGTCTTACTGATCGGATTGATCGGCATGATCCATAGGATGTCCACGCCCATCGCCTTAAGGCGGTCAAGATGCCGGGCGAAGGCCTTGAACGTACCCGCTTTGGTATACTGGCGGACATTCACTTCGTAAATATTGGCGCGCCGGGCCCAGGACGGATGCTGAATCGGCGGCTGGCTCTGGGCTTTAGCGAAGAGAAGCAGACAGAAAGCTGCAAGAAAGAGATGTCGCATGGCCGAAAGTATTAAAAAAAAATAAGATTTTTGGGAGATGGCCAATAGCTTTTTCGAGAAGTTCAAAAATCTGTTTCCTCTTCCCAAGGAACAATGGGAGGAATACGTCAGTTATTACCATCGAATTGAAGTGCCTGCGCATACGATCCTCCTGCGGGAGGGTGAAGTATCCGGCAAAGCGTATTTTATCGAAAAAGGCTGTGTTCGCGCATGGTTCAGCAGTAAGGGGAAAGACATTACCTTTCAATTTTTTCTCGAAGAGATGAGCGTCTCTTCGGCGGAGAGTTTCAAAAAGCGGGTTCCAAGTATCTTCACGCTGGAGACCATTGAACCTTCCGTGCTGCACTGGATCAGCAAAGAAAAGATGGATAAGATCATGCAGGAGATCATGCAGGTGCCCAAATTAAGAGATCAGATGATGGATGTTTTGTTCGAACGGCAGTGGAACTACGCGCATCATTTTCTTTCCTTTATCAAGTATACGCCCGAGGAACGATATATTCAGCTTGTCAAAGAACGGCCGGAACTCATCCGGCGCGTGGCACAGCAGTATATCGCGTCCTATCTCGGGATCACGCCGGTCTCCCTGAGCCGGATCCGGTCCAGGCTCAAGAAGTAGAAATTATCTTTTGTTAAGAAAATGGGTGCTCCGGCGGTTCTTTACAATTGTTATTTGCGGCTGATGCACTCCGGGATAGTTTTACTGCAAAAAAATGAAAGCAGCAATTATTACGCGATTCGGCGATATTCCGCAGTACGGAGATTTCCCTGACCCTTCTCCGGTCGATGGGGAGGTCCTGATCGATATCAAGGCAAGTGTACTGGAAAATTTCGATAAGGGAACAGTCTCCGGAAAACATTACTCCAGCAAAACCCTCTATCCGCAATTTCCGGCCATTGTAGGAACGGATGGTATTGGGGTGACGCCGGATGGTAAGATGGTCGGCTTTGGGCGGATCAGGCCGCCTTACGGTGCATTTGCGGAAAGGACGATGGCAGGTTACACCATTCCAATCCCGGAAGGAATAGATGCAGCCAGCGCAAGCGCCATCCCGCCATCCGTGCTGACATCGCTTCTGCCCCTGAAATATTCCGTGAAACTTCAGCCTGGTCAAACGGTGCTGGTCAACGGCGCTACTGGTGTATCGGGCAGGATCGCCATCCAGGTCGCGAAAATGCTGGGCGCGGGCAAGGTGATCGCCGCCGGCCGTAATGAAAGGTCATTGCAGCTTTTGCCCCGCCTCGGCGCTGATGTCGTTGTCGATCTGAAGCAGTCGGATGACCAGGTGGCGGGCGCTTTCAAGGATGCTGCTGGTGAGAAGGGTATCGACGTGGTTCTTGACTTTATCTGGGGGCACCCTGCAGAAGTGCTGATCGATACTTTTATTCCCACCGAGGTTGGTTTTGCAAAGCGGAGGATCAAATATCTCCAGATCGGGCAGAAGGCAGGTTCCCATATTTCCTTACCTGCTTCGGCCTTGCGCACGTCGGGTCTTGAGCTGATGGGCATCGGCAAGATCTCCTTCGAAGTGGTTCAGGAGGAAATCAAACAGGTTTGGAACTGGATCTCAGAGGGTCGGGTTTCTATGGACATAGAAAGGGTCCCACTGGCAGATATTGCGGCCGCCTGGCAGCGGGATGACCTCGAAGGGAAACGGCTGGTGATCATTCCGTCCTGAGGCTCTTTACCGGGTTAGCCAGCGCCGCTTTGATCACCTGATGGCTGATGGTCAGGAATGCGATGGCGAAGACCGAGACCAGGGGAAGGGCAAACAGCCACCAGCTCAGGCTTGTCCGAAAGGAATAACCCTGCAGCCACTTATAGCCACCCGCGTAAGCCAGGGGCAGGGCGATGAGGTTAGCGATGACGATGAGCACCGCAAAATCCTTAACGATCAGTCTGAGGATATTGGGAACGGATGCGCCAAGCACCTTTCGGATGCCGATTTCCTTGACGCGCTGGTTGATCGTAAGCAATGTGAGACCAAAAAGTCCGATACAAGCGACAAAAATTGCAAATCCCGCGAACAGGCTGAACACCTGCCCGAAGTGCTGCTCCGTTTGGTATTGCCGGTTAAAATAGTCGTCGAGGAAGAAATATTCGAAGGCGGAGGCCGGGTACACAGACTTGTACGTTTTTTCAATAGCCGCGATTGTCTGCGGCAGGTTCGCACTGTTGACCTTCACCTCGAAGTCCTCGGTGCTATTCGGGTCGGATAAGTGGAAGACAATCGGCGTAAAGGGGTTTTTCAGGGAGCTTTGATGAAAGTTCTTTGTGACGCCGACGATCTCGTTTTGAAATACCCTGCCGCGCCCGTTTTTGTTCTCGATGAACTTTCCGACGGCCTCTTGCGGGCTTGGGAAGCCGAGGGCGGCGGCGGCGGCTTCATTCAACAGCAGGATCGGATTGCGGCGAATGTAGGCATCCGACGGGATGCTGTCGCCTGCAAGGATTTGCAGTTTGAGCTGGCTGATGAATCCGCTGCCCATTTCCATGTTTGGAAGCCGTAGGGTTTTTGCGACGCCATTTACACGGCTTGTATAAGACAAAATAAAACCGATGTTTTGCCCGGGGATGCTGGAGGAAGTCGTGATGCTCTGAACACCCGGATTGCGCATGACCTCTGCCCGGAATAAAGTATCCTTGCGGGCATATACGGCGTTATCTTCATTTGTGGCGCGGATATTTTTGGGTGCAACGACGATCAGGGTTTGCTTCATGTCCATGCCTTTATTGGCGGTTACCATATAGTTGACCTGACGGTATACGATCAATGTGCCGGCCATCAACGCAACCGTTGCGGTGAACTGGAAGACCACGAGCGCCTTGCGCAGCCAAAGGCCTTTCCCGGTATTTTGAAAACTACCCTTCAGGATCTGTACGGGTTTGTAGGCCGACAGCACCAGTGCCGGGTACAGGGCGGATAACAAAACGCCTGTCAGCAGCAGCGCTACAAATGCCGGCATAAAAAACGGGCTCTTCCAGATTGTAAAGTCCATTTCGACCCCGCAAAGCCGGCTGAACCACGGCATAGACAGCCCCGCGATCGCGATGGCTGCGACCAGGCTGAGGGTATTGAAGAACAGCGACTCAAAAAGGAATTGCCGGATGAGCTGCGCGCGCTGTGAGCCTAATACCTTGCGGATGCCTACTTCCTTCGCCCGCTCGATCACCTTTGCGGTCGTAAGGTTGAGATAATTGATATAGGCGATCACGAGTATCAATAGGGCGATGATACCCAGCGACCAAACCAGGCCGCCGTCGACACCGGGTGTAAGTTCCTGGGGAAGGTTAGAGTACAGGTGGATGTCACGGAGCGGCTGAAGGGTAAGGGACAGACCGCTGAGGTTTGTCTTGCCCTGCGTATTGCTGGAGCTATTGTTCTGGGCCAATACTTCGATATTGCTCTTTAGATAGGCCGACATCTTCGTTTGGAAAGCCTTGGGAAGGGTGGAAGGGGCGAGCTGGATATAGGTATAAAATTGCGGAGTCACCCAGTCGCCTTTCCCGAAATCGGAGGAAACCAGGAAGCTGAATTGCAGATGCGAGTTAGCAGGCACATTTTTGCAAACACCGGTTACGGTCGCCGTGACGTCGGTGCCGGATGTTTGAGCTTGAATGGCAAAGGTTTTACCGATGGGATCCTGGCCTGGGAAATATTTTCTTGCCGCATCTTCGGTAATAACAGCGGAGTTGGGTTTATCCAGCGCGGCGGCTGTGCCTTGGACCAGGGGAAAGGAAAACACGTGCAGGAAGGAACTGTCGACGAAATAAATGGAGGATTCGTTGAAGGCAGCGAAGCTGCCATCTGGCCGGAGAGTACTGACCATGCCATCGCCGAGATCCACTCTTGTTTCGCGGATCACCTCCGGAAAGGCGGACTTCAGTACCGGCCCGACGGCTGCATAGGTCGTGGGGAGGCTCTCCGCCAGCGCCCCGTCGCGATACGTCTGGTGGTGGATGCGATAGACGTCGTCGCGGTGGACGTGGAAGTTGTCGTAGCTGAGCTCGAAGCTGATATATTGGACGATCAGCAGACAGGCGGCCATGCCTAACGCGAGGCCGGCGATATTGATGGCGGAAAATACTTTTTGGCGCAGGAGGATCCTCCAGACGACCGAGAAATAATTTTTTAGCATGGTTTATTCATTTCTTAGTGAACGTACCGGGTTGGCGATTGCCGCTCTCAGGGATTGCCAGGTCATGGTTGCCAGGGCGATCGAAAGGGCGATCCCCCCGGATTCCAGGAATACGATAGGTCCGATTTTAATGCGGTACGCGAAGCTTTGCAGCCAATCATTCATGACCCACCAGCAAAGCGGGACCGAAATGAGGATGGCGATAAAGACCAGCCGGATAAAATCCTTTGACAGGAGCATCACGATACCGGTCTGGGAAGAGCCCAAAACTTTACGGATACCGATTTCCTTTACCCGCTGCTGGGCCATGAAGGCGGAAAGTCCAAAGAGCCCGAGACAAGCGATAAAAATGGACAGACAGGAAAAAAACGTGAACAGATTTCCGAATTGCTGGTCTGCCAGGTACTGTTCGTTGAAGGACTCGTCGAGAAAATGATACAGGAAGGGGCGCTGCGGTGCGATCTTGTTCCAGGTTGCATTCAGATGAGCGAGGGAAACCGGAATATTGTCGCCTTTCAGCTCGACGGAGATGCGGTTGAGGACATCCGGGTAACCGTACCGTAAGGTCAGTGGTTGCACTTCCTGGTGAAGGGACCGAAAGTTAAAGTCTTTGACTACGCCGATGATGGTCCCTTTTCTACCCCACTGATCGAACTTTCTACCCACCGCGTCGGCGGGATGTTGGTATCCGTAGAGCCTCGCGGCAGCTTCATTGATGACCATGGATTGTGCGCTGTCCGTTAGGAATGCGCGGGAGTACGCCCGGCCTGCTACAAGGGGGATATGATAGGTAGGAATGAAATCGAAGTCGATCTCATAGATAAAGGGGATCTGGTCGCCCATTTTTCCATCGGGGGTCTGGATTTGCGTGCCGGCATTTGGAAGAAATTCTCCAGGTACGGCGCGGGAGGCGGCAACGGAGACCACACCAGGCTCCTTGGCAATGGCTGTTTTGATCGCCTCGATATGCTGCTCGACCTGGTCGTCGCCTTCGAAATCAATAATGAGCATTTGGTCTTTTCGAAATCCGAGATCGCGATGGTTCACGTAGGTCAACTGACGGTAAACGATGATGGTTCCGGCAATCAGGACGATGGAAACGGTGAATTGGCAAACGACCAATGCTTTTCTTAATGAGATGCCTTTTCCGGAGGGATTGAATTTGCCCTTCAACACGGAGATTGGCTTGAATGCGGAGAGGAACCATGCGGGATAGATCCCCGCGACTATCCCGATCACCAGAGAAAAGGCAATCATGCCTAAGATTACCGGGGCGTGGAAAAGATTTACGTCGGCCAGATCTTTTCCAGACATTTTGGCGATGATCGGCAGACCGGCGCTGGCGAGGAGGATCGCGATTATTCCGGCGACCAGCGACAATAGAATGGATTCCGCCAGGAATTGCCGGATGAGGCTGGAAGGCGTTACGCCCAGTACTTTCCTTACGCCGACTTCTTTGGCTCTTTCCAACGACTGCGCTGTGGATAGGTTCATGAAGTTTACGCAGGCGATAAGCATAATGAATACGGCGATACAGGAAAACAGATAGACGTTGGTCAGGCTTCCTGTGGGACCCGGCTGCCTGATCGCAGCCGAATGGAGGTAGGCGTCGGTCATCTTTTCAAAGGAAATGCTGTACCCTTTGTCAAGGGGGTCGTGGCGGCTGACAAAAGTGCCGGCGTTTGCCTGAAGAGACCGGATATTGGTGTTTTCCTTTAGCAAAAGGTAGGTATAGAAATCGACGTAGCCCCACGAGTCATAGATGCCGGGGTTTTGCTTGCGATTCGTGGCCATGGAGATCAGGCCGTTGAAGGTGAACTGGGAGTTCGCGGGGACATCCTCCATCACGCCGGTGACGAGCAAGTTGCCCCCGTTGTCTGCGCGGAGTACCTGGCCGACAGGGTTGGTGTTGCCAAAGAATTTTTCGGCTACCCTTTTTGTGAGCACGATGCTGTTGGGTGGATACAAAGCTGTGTGCGGATTCCCGTACAGCATTTTCCAGCTGAAGACGTCAAATGCCGTGGAATCAATGAACAGGAGGCTATCCTGCTGAATGCGGCGTTCGCCATGCTGCAACAGGACGCTAATCGGGCTCATGAACCGGACGACCTTTTCGATCTCGGGAAAGTCGTGCTGAAGTGCCGGGCCGACGGGCGCACAGCCCCAGACCCAGAAGTCCTGAGGAGCCGGGGGACCGGGGTTCTCGCCCTTCTGGACGCTCCGAAAGGTTTGGGTGACGCGGTAGATCCGGTTGACCTTGCCGTTGTATCGATCATAGGTGAGCTCGTTCCGGACATACAGGGTGATCAACAGGCAGCAGGCCATTCCGATGGACAGACCGGCAATATTGATGAAGCCAAAGAGTTTACGCTTTTGCAAATTACGCCAGGCGATCTGGAAGAAGTGACGGAGCATGGGAGGTGTTTGGTTGGAAGGCGACAAAACCTGTGCCGGTTGGCAAATGTGTACCGGCGGGAGGGTGGGGGCGGGGACGGGGTAGCATTATGTTCAATTCCGTACAGGTGGTGTACGGTTATGATACAGTTGGGGTATAGCGTTAGATGTCGCTGTACGGGCAATAGATTTTATTAACTTCGTGCTATATCGTTAACCAGTGACCCAAAACTTTGTCAATATATGTTCAAAAGCTATCTCAGGATCGCGTGGCGGAATCTAGCCAACCAAAAAGCGCTTTCCTTTATCAGCCTGTTCGGCTTGTCGGTTGGAATCTCCTGTTTCAGCCTGTTCGTGCTTTATGCGGTAAGCGAATTCGGCTATGACGGCTTCCATAAGAATGCGGATAATATCTACCGGGTATATCGATGGGACGAAACGGCCAAGGGAAGTTCGTTTTTTGATACGAAAGGAACGTGGTTTACACCGATGCCGCTGGCGCCGGCGATGAAACGAGAATTCCCCGACGTCCAGAATTATGTCCGGTTCATCCAGCAATATGAATTCTTTATGAAAGTGGGTGACGAAGGACGGCGGGAAAACATCGCCTGGGCTGATCCTTCCTTCTTTTCCGTTTTCTCCTTTCCGCTAAGATCCGGCGATCCGGCGACCGCGCTGAAGAACATCAACAGTGTGGTTTTGACCGTGGATGCCGCTCGACGGATCTTCGGCAAGATCGATGTGATCGGACAAACCCTCCAGGTAAAAGTGGAGGACAAGTTCGAGCCATTCGTCGTAACGGCAGTCGCTGAAAACCCGCCGGCCAAAACCTCCCTTCCATTCAATATCCTCTGCAGTTATGAATTCTATGCTACCACCACCTACGGAAGGAATAGCGTTGATGATTGGTATGGGGCCCGCCCTTACCTTACTTTCTTACAATTGAAGCCCGGTAGCAGACTGCCGTCCGACCCGTCGCTTCTGGCTGCTTTCAGGGCCAAACTTTATCCCGGCGAAGAAGCAAATGCAAGAAAAGGAGGTTGGAAAGGGCCGGGTCCCGCCATGTGGTACGGCCTTGAGCCCATCCGGAATATCCATACGGACACGCGGTTTTCGTTCATGAAAGTCACGCCGGTCGATCCCGGGACGATCTGGATCTTATTAGGCATTGCGGGAGGGCTGTTGCTGATCGCGTGCATCAATTTTACTACGCTGACCATCGGCCGGTCAGCGCACCGGGCGAAAGAAGTCGGGATCCGGAAAGTGATCGGCGGCACCAGAAACGCTTTGCGGCTTCAATTCTTATCGGAATCTATCCTGCTCACCGTGATCCCGGTCGCTGCCGGGTTGTTACTGGCCGATCTGCTCCTGCCTTTTTTCAACCAGTTATGGGGGAAAAAGCTGGCCTTTTCGGCGGCGCAGCTCCCGCAGTTGGCGAGGTTTATTGTTTTGTTGATCCTGGTCGTAGGGCTCTTGTCGGGGAGCTATCCCGCGCTGTTGATGGCGCGCTTCCGACCAATTGCCGCATTGAATAAGAAAATAAAGCTGGGTGGGGGAAATCTGTTTACCAAAGTGCTGGTTACCCTGCAATTTTCCCTTTCCTCCTGCCTGATTGTTTGTTCGGTTCTTATCGTCCGGCAGCTGCACTACATTCAATCCAGGTATCTGGGGTTCAATAAAGAGAACGTAATTGTTGTTGAGGCCTTATCGGTGCCTGATACAAAAAAAATATTCCCGCTGCTCAAGCAGACGCTTTCGGCTGATCCGGCGATCATGGGGATTGCAAGTGCGGATAACGGATTGGGAGAAATGGAAGGGTTAGGTGCAAACGGATGGGATTACGATGGAAAAACGATCACTTCGTATACCTATACGGTGGATCCGGACTATGTACCCGTCCTGGGTATTCAGTTGCTTGCAGGGAGAAATTTCGATCCGGCGCTCGCAACCGACACCAGCTCTTCCGTGATCATAAATGAGGCCATGATGAACGTTCTGGGCTGGACACCCCATGGTGCGATAGGCCGGCAACTGAAAGACTATTTCGGCCGCCTCAGCAATGTTACCGTCATCGGCGTGGCGAAAGACATCAATTTCGAGAGCTTGCACTTCCAGGTTGCGCCGCAGGTATACAATGAACTGCCCTCAGGCATTCCACACCGGTTGTTCATACGGGTAAGGCCCGGAGACCCGTCAAACGTCCTGGCCGGCCTGCAAGCCGCATGGAAAAAGATCGTCCCCGACTATCCGCTGAAATATAATTTCCTCGATGAGGATCTCGACCGTTTTTATACCGCCGAAACCCGGTTAAGCCATGTGGTGAATTGGGCCAGCGGCATTTCTATCTTCCTGGCCTGTCTTGGCTTGCTTGGCCTGGCTGCGCTGGCCGCGGTCAACCGCACGAAGGAGATCAGCATTCGAAAAACCCTTGGGGCGTCCTTCCCGTCGCTGATCGGCTTGCTTTCGAAGGATTTTCTGCAATTGGTCGGGCTCGCATTTCTTATTGCTGCGCCTGTGGGCTGGTATTTAATGAATAAGTGGCTCCAGGCTTATGCCTACAGAATCCATATCGATTGGTGGGTCTTTGCATTGACCGGAGCAGCTATTGTTGTCGTCGCCTTCCTTACAGTGAGTTTCCAGGTGGTCAGAGCGTCCATGGCCAATCCGGTGGAGGGTTTGCGATCGGAGTAGACGTGGAAAGACTACTATTTTTCACTGTAGAAAAGGTACTCGGCAGTATAACGCACTTCCAGGGATTGCCCTTTGTTCGGCCTGCCAGCTGTAGCCGGGGCCTTACCGCCCTTGGTGCGGATTCTCTGGATAAAAGCCGCATGCGTCAATGTACCGCTTCCGCCGGTTACAGTAGCGTGCAGCAGCAACCATGGAATGGAAGCGCTGTCGGGTGAGTTGGCCTGCTGTACTTTTGTCCCGCTGACTTTCGAACCATCAGCAGTCTCCCAAGTCGGATTCTCACCTGAATCGAAATAGTGGTGCCCGACAAGTTGATGGTAGCTGCTATCGGCATATAAATTAGCGCGTGGCTCTTTAAATTTCCAAACATAGTTAGCGCTGTCTTTCGGGTCCTGTGTACAAACATATACCTGTACACCTCTGGCATAGGTATGCCAAATCAGCCTGCTTCTTAAAGGAACCTGTATCGAAAGAGGAATACTTCTATCCAGTGTAAAGTCAATATAGCTATAGTTCATTTGGCCTGTTTCTCTTGTGGATAGAGTTATCATTTGAATACCCTTATCCAATTTCATCTTGGCAAAATCTTTCAAATAGTTCCAATGGTGCCATTGCCGCCAATGTACAGAATCATCTTTTACATAAGTCGATGGCATTTCAACGGGGCCTGTTGCATCAATATCATTTATTGAAATCGATATCTTCCCGCCCTGACTGGCGGTGTACATCATGCCAAGTGTGTATGTTCCCGTCTCCCTCACCAAAACGGTGTATTTTATCCACTCGCCCGGGGAGGTCCAACCGACATAAAGTTGATCTTTTGATGGCATAACCAAATTATAGGCATTGTTGTCTATAGGCGGGTCCCGGAATTTTGTGTACGATATATCAACGCCTTCCTTCATTCGAAATTCATTTAAATAAGTGCCGTCGGCAGGGTTTAGTTTCCCGCTACCCTGATTAACACTATCGGTGTCATGATAGGCTATACCCTCTCCTCCGACGTCATATAATGCACATTGCAATCTGCCGGGTATAGTTTGAATGTCTTGGTGCAAAGAATCCTTAAATGGTTTGCCGGTATATCGTTGACCAAACGAACTGTTGCTGGCAAAGGTAAAAGCCGCTATAATGAGCAGGATGTTTTTCATAATGAGTTGCCATTATCCTAAAATACTGTTTATCGCATTGAGTTCATCGGCTGAAAATGAAATATTGTCGAGACATTTAAGAGAATCTGTAACCTGTTCAGGTTTACTTACACCGATCAGTACAGAAGTAATGCGGTTATCCTTTAAAATCCACGAAAGCGCCATTTGAGCCAGGTCTTGCCCGCGTTTAAGGGCGAGTTCATTGAGCCTGGTTACTTTGGCAATTTTTTCAGGGGTAATTGCATTCTCCTCTATCGCACCGTTCCCCCTATGGCTTGCAGCTCTTGAGCCGCTGGGGATACCTTTCAAATATTTGTCGGTTAAGAGGCCCTGCGCCAATGGCGAAAACGGGATACAGCCGATGCCCCTATCGCCCAGCACGTCCAGCAAACCGCCTTCTATCCAGCGGTCAAACATTGAATATTTTGGCTGGTGGATCAGGCAAGGGGTACCAAGCCGGCTCAACACCTTAACGGCGGCCTCGGTTTCAGCTGCGCTATAGCTTGATATACCCACGTATAAAGCTTTTCCCTGGCGTACTATAAGGTCAAGGGCGCCCATTGTTTCTTCCAGCGGTGTTTCGGGATCAGGGCGGTGGTGATAAAATATGTCTACATAATCCAGGCCCATCCGTTTCAGGCTTTGATCCAAACTGGCTATCAGGTATTTTTTTGATCCCCAATTGCCATAGGGCCCATCCCACATTCCCCAACCTGCTTTGGTAGAAATAATCAACTCATCACGGTAGCCTGAGAAGTCATCCTTAAAAATTTTGCCGAAGGTTTCTTCAGCTGAGCCGGGCGGTGGACCATAGTTGTTAGCTAAATCAAAATGTGTTATACCGCTGTCAAAAGCCAGCTTTAAAATCGAGCGGGCGTTTTCCAGATTATCAATAGCCCCGAAATTATGCCATAGACCCAGCGAAACAGCCGGCAGCATTAAGCCGCTTTTGCCGCAACGGCGATAGGGCATTTCTTTGTAACGGGTGGGATTGGGTGTATAGGTCATATTCGTAAAGATGAAGGTGAATGTATTAATAATTAGATAATATTCAGAGCCTTATCAAGTGCCTTTACGACAATCTCCAAATCAACCACACCCCTGAAGCCGCTGAAGCCAATTGAAAGCTTTGACCCATCGGGTAATGTAAGTGGCTGGCCGCCTTGCCAACCAATTAAATCAGGGGCTTCGATGCCGTTGCCGTTTTCTTCCACCAGCTGGTTGAAAACCATTTTTTCATATTCCCCCGTTTTAACGCCGGTTAGCCAAACCTGGCTTGCCTTTGTCCAGGCGATTTTGTAGGATTGCCTTAGGCGGGGTTTATTCGTTCCGAACATTCTGCCATGAACCATCCCATTTTCATCAATGATGCAAATAGCTACGTTTCCACCGGCAATGGCTTTATCCTCAGCATTTTGCATATATACCGGTATAAGCCTTTCAATTTCGGCAAACATTTTACTGATGATTGCCACCAGTTTTGGGTTTTCCATTTTATTAATTATAAAGTAAATTTAAGGATGATTGTTGCGCCGATCCATTGAACCAGGACAAGAAATTAGAAAACCCATGTTTCAAAATATAAATGCATACGTTTTAAAGTGTGTTAACCTATCGCCGCGGGAATTGGAATATTTCAATTCCATATTAGAGTACAAGGTAATACCCAAGAGAACGATGTTATTACAGGCTGGCAATATTTGTAATTTTGAAGCTTATGTGATCAAGGGGTGCATACGCGAATATTATATTGACGGTCATGGGGCAGAGGTGACACTTCAGTTTGCTGTTGAAGATTGGTGGGTTAGCGATATTACCAGCTTCCAGGATCAGAAAGTAAGCAATATGTATATTGAAACATTGGAAGATTGCGAGCTTTTAATGCTTTCGCGGCAATCAAAAGAGGAGCTCCTGGCAGAAGTACCCAAGCTGGAAAGGATGTTCAGATTGATGATACAACGTCATCTTTCAGCAGTTCAAAACCGGTTGTTTAAAACCATCACACATACCGCCATAGAAAAATATCTTGAATTTTTAAATCGATACCCCGCCATTCCCCAGCGTGTGCCGCAACATTATATCGCATCTTACCTCGGCATATCGCCCGAGTTTTTGAGTAAACTCAGGACCAGGCATCTTAAGAATAATTCAAAGCTAAAAATCGCATAAATACAACACTTTGATTTAGAAAGTGTTCGGTAATTTTATGCAGAATGGGATCATTGGTATAAAAATTTAATTTTTGTCCCATGTCCGGTTTTTTGCGGGAATGTTGTCTTATTCTACGGGGCCAGTTTACAGTCAGCTTTAAAATAGAAAATTACCAGTCCAATCATGGAAAAATTTATATTGATTATTAGGGAGGATTTGGCTAAGATGAGCAAACTGACCGATGAA
This sequence comes from Puia sp., assembly GCA_035570015.1. Lineage (GTDB taxonomy): Bacteria > Bacteroidota > Bacteroidia > Chitinophagales > Chitinophagaceae > Puia. The sequence continues at coordinate 1,407 of DATMLR010000297.1, read as the reverse complement.
GAGCGATTTGCCAACATACCCATGATGCTCAGATGGGTTGATTCCTTAATCGAAACCGGCAACTATATCAGGGGGGAACCCCTGCTGACAAAAGGCAGATATGTAAGCAAGGACCAAATTCTTTCCGATGGCCCCTTTATTGAGGCCCGCGAAGGGATTTCGGGGTATGAAATTATCTGGGCAGAAAATATTGAACAGGCTGCCGCCATCGCCCAGGCCTGCCCGCTGGTGCAAAGCGGCTTGGCTGTGAGGGAAGTCCGCCCGATTGCCACCATATATAGTGTGAATAATGAATGAATTTGAGAAGGGTATTGAAATTCTTTATAAAGAAAGATTCGGTCAGCTAATCTCGCTGATCTTACAGCGTTTCCGGCACTTGCCCATTGATTTGGCAGAGGATATTGTGCAGGAAGCTTTTACGGCGGCTGCATTACACTGGCCAAAGACGGGCGTTCCCGAGAATCCTTCCGGGTGGCTTTATCAGACCTGCGAAAACAAATCCATCAATCTGCTTAAAAAAAAATCTAAGACCGGACATTTATCCCTGGCTAAAAATGTATCGGTCGCGGCGGACGAGATTTCCGAGGATGGTTTCAAAGATGCACAATTGCGGATGCTGATGGCTTGCTGTCATCCGAATTTGACGCCAAAAACACAGATAGTGTTGGCCCTTAAATATGTCGCCAATCTCAAGGTTGACAATATTGCCCTGCAGTTTGGGGTAGAACCGGATGCTATTGAAAAAATGCTGTACCGTGCAAGGCAAAAAATAAAAAACGAGTCATTGATTTCTCCTAACAGGCTTTATGGATATTCCGTCGAACGGCTTTCGGTCATGCATAAGACAATCTACCTCATATTTAATGAAGGCTACAAGCAATCAGGCGACAAAATAAGCCAGGGAAAAATCATGTGCGAAGATGCGCTTATGCTCAATAAATTTTTGTTTGACAGTCCGTTGTGCAACCCGGAAACCAAAGCGCTGCAGGCACTCATGCTTTTTAATGTCGCCCGGTTCGATGCCCGCTTCGACGCGCGAGGTAATGCCATTGAGTTGGAGTACCAGGACCGATCGCGCTGGGACCAATCATTAATACAGCTTGCCGGCTTTTTATTATCCGAATCAGAAGATTCTATCTTTTCACCCTACCACCTTGAAGCCGCAATCGCCCATGTACACTGCTCTGCACGGAAATTTGAAGATACTGATTGGGAAGCCATCTGCAAATATTATGATGTGCTCTTAAAAGTCTACCCTAGCCCGTTTGCCGAGATAAATTATGCAGTGGCACTACAATACAATCGCGAAAGCGACAAAGCCTATCGCATCCTGATGGAACTTCACCGGAACCCCTATTTTAATAAGCTGCCCATTCTCGAGAAGACCATCCGAAAGTATTTTGAACG
>DATMLR010000296.1:0-6505 GCA_035570015.1 Puia sp. | reverse complement strand
ATCCCGTTTGCGCTCGTGGTCCCGGTGGCGCTTGGCTGGGCGGCGCTTTTCAGCCCCTGGCGCGATTCTGTAAGCATCCAACTCTCCGCCGCCATCCTCATGACAGGCATCGTGATCTTTTCGGCGGCTTTTATCTGGTATAATGCGATGCTTTTGAACCGCAGGTATCTCTCCAACCTTCGGGTCCGTGAGGCACTCCAGGCCAGCGAACAACGATTCCGGCTGCTCGTGAACAGCATAAAGGACCACGCTATTGTCATGCTTGATCCCGCCGGTACCGTTGTCAGCTGGAATAAGGGAGCAGAGGCAATCACCGGCTACAGTGCGGAGGAAATCATCGGTCGGGACAATTCCGCCTTCTATGGCAGTGAAGAGATCGAAAAGGGTATTCCCAGGCTGAATATCCGGCTGGCGGAGGAAAAAGGTCAGCACCACCGGGAAGGATTGCATCGGCGAAAGGACGGTACGCGCTATTGGTCGGAAGTGACCTGGACCGCGATCCGCAACGATAAAGGGCACTTGAAAGGGTATTCGGTGATCGTCCGAGATATTACCGAAAGCAAACAGGCACAGGAGAAGATCGCCTACCAGGCGCGCCTCATGGAAGACTCCAGCGACGCCATTTTCGCCACTGACGCCGACTACCGGTTCGTCAGCTTTAACAAGGCGGCAGAAATGCTCTTTGGCTACACCGCCGTCGAAGTAAGCGGCAAACCCATTAACGACATCCTGAGCAATCCCATGGCCGATGAGAAACGGGCGGATATCCGCCGGGAACTGCTGGATGTGGGTTACTGGAAAGGTGTGGTGATCTATCATACCCGCAACAAGGAACCCAAGGATATTGCGATCTCGATCTCGCGAACGCAGGACGAACGGGGCCAGGTCGACGGCTATATTATGGTCTGCCGCGACATGACCGAACGGTTGAAGGCGGAAGCAAAACTGCGGCAGTTCAACGAAGAGTTGGAAAGACAGGTGGAAGTAAAGACCAATGAGCTGCAACGCTCCAATCTTGAGCTTCGGGATCTGACTTCCCGTCTGCAGCAGGTGCGCGAAGAGGAACGGAGGGCCATCGCCCGCGAGATTCATGACGAGCTGGGCCAGCAGCTTACGGGTCTGAAGATGGACCTGTCCTGGATAGCCAAACGACTCGAAGGTCCCGCGTCGGAACAGCCCCGGCAAAAACTGCGCAGCACCATGAGCCTCCTCGATGAGACTATCCAGACCGTCCGGCGGATCGCTACCGACCTCCGGCCCAGCATCCTGGACGACCTGGGCCTGATCGCCGCGATCGAATGGCAAAGCCAGGAGTTTGAGAAAAGAGCGGGCATCCGGACTGTCTTTCAGTCTACCATACCCGAACTGGACTTTCCGCCCGATATCGCTATCGGGATGTTCCGGATCTGCCAGGAATCCCTCACCAATGTCGCCCGCCACGCTTCGGCCTCCCAGGTTTCCATTACGCTGGACACCGCGGAAGGCGCAGTATGCATGGCCATCAGCGATGACGGCAGAGGATTGGATCCCCGGAGGGGGGATCGGAAGACCCTCGGGCTGGTCGGAATGAAGGAACGGGCGCTGATGATGGGTGGAACATTGGAGATGGGCAACGGCGAAACGAACGGTTTTCGGCTGGTGGTAACCGTTCCATTGCCGCCTGTACTGTCACATAGTTAATCAAAGAAATACATGCTAAGGATTTTAATCGCAGACGACCATACGGTAGTTAGAAAAGGACTCAGACAGATCCTGCTCGAAGAATTCCCTACCGCCGAGATCACAGAGACCGCCGATGCCGCCACCCTGTTCAAGAAAGTGCTCCGGGAAGATTGGGATGTCGTTATTACCGATATCTCGATGCCCGACAAGAGCGGGCTGGAAGTGCTGCAGCAGATCCGGCGCGACCACCCGCGGCTGCCCGTCCTTATCCTCAGCGCCCACTCGGAAGACCAATACGCTATTCGTGCCCTCAAAGCCGGCGCGTCCGGCTATCTCTGCAAGGATTCAGCCTCCGAAGAACTAGTGACTGCTATCCGCCGCATCCTCCTGGGCAAAAAATACATTACCTCCTCCCTGGCGGAAAAGCTGGCCTTCCAGCTCGACCAGGACGACAGCGACCGCCCTCTCCACGAAAACCTCTCCGACCGCGAATTCGAAGTGATGAAATTTCTCGCCGCCGGTAAGGTCGTATCGGAGATCGCCAGCCAGCTATGCCTAAGCGTGACCACGATCAGCACCTATCGGGCGCGTATCCTGACTAAAATGAACCTCAAGACCAATTATGACCTGACCCGCTATGCTATGGAGAACAATCTGCTGTGAACGAAGAGCATCGTCGGACCTGCTTAGACCTTCGGCCCGCGCCCCCGGCGCGGCCCTCGGTCGTACCCTTCGGGTACCGTCCTCCTCGCTCGTAACCTTCGCTTCGCTCGGTTAGGTAGCGAATGTTCTACACCGTGCCCATGATTCATTCTACAGCAATTGCATCGCGCCGCCTACGTCTCCTGTCCCCAGACAATCGTAGCTTCACGACCTGCCGTGTTGCAGGCGAACACCATGAGATCCTTATTCATCGTCGATGACTCGCCGCTCATCATCGAGCGGCTGCTTGGCATGCTCGAAGGTCTGCTTTCCCCGGAACAGATCAGCTTCGCAGGCAGCTACGGTGAAGCGCTTTCACTTATCGATCCCAGCCCGCCGGATATCCTCCTGCTCGATGTCCACCTGCCGGACAGAAGCGGGGTAGAACTTCTCCGCGTCGTCCGCAAACGCTACCCCGGCACTTCCGTCATTATGATCAGCAATCAATCCGACGAGTCCTACCGGTCGGTCTGCACTGCCCTCGGCGCCTTCCGCTTCCTCGACAAATCCACGGAATTCGAGGAGATCCCGGGGCTTGTAATGTCCCTGCTCTGACTCCGCCCCAACACATCCTGTCGTAAAAGTTCTACACCCACTCGTAAAATACGGTACGCCCGAATCGTAGTCCCTTCTATTTTTTCTTGACTGATGTCATCGTTTCTTTGTATCATAATGAAACATTCTCGGACGATCCTCGAAAACTTAAGCAAGGGGATCATCTCCTTTATGGATCATAGCCCCCAACTAACCTGGATGGTGGACTACCAGCTTAACCTGATCTATGCCAATCAGGCCATGCTGAACCATTTCCGGTCGGACCAGCAGTCTGCGATCGGCAGCAAACTCGCCGCCATGTTCTCACCCGATCTGGCCTCCACGCTCGAAGACAAGATCAAGCGCGTTTTCTCCCGAAAACTGGCGGATCACAGCACCGTCCGGTCGACCCTTCCGGATGGCACCCAACGTTATTTTCAGCTGACCCTTTTCCCTATCCAGGAAATCCTCGCCTTCCCGATGGTCGGCTGCGCGGCGCTCGATATCACCGACTGCATCACCCGGGCGCAACAGGAAGAGCGCGAGCGGATCGGCCACGAGCTCCACGACAACGTCAATCAGATCCTGACCACGGCTAACCTTTACCTCCGGCTGCCAGAAGAAGACTATTACCGGTCCGAAGACATCCGCACCAAAGTCTCCGAACTGACGGAATCCGCGATCGAAGAAATCCGCCAATTGTCCCGCGGCCTCGTGACCCCGCATTTCAACGAGGTCGGACTGATCGGGCAGATTACGCGACTGGTGAACGATATCCGTCACGCCACCCCCTGTCATATCCAGTTCACACACGACAACCTTGCGGATATCGAACTGCTGGAGATAGACCGGAAGCTGGCTTTATTCCGCATTGCGCAGGAACAGCTCAAGAACATCATCCGCCACGCGCACGCGGCCAACGTCCGCATCTCCCTCCACTGTCTGGGGACACGCGTCCGGCTTTCCATCGCCGACGACGGCCAGGGCTTTGACGCTACGACTACCACGCACGGACTCGGCCTTTCCCATATTTATGAAAGGGCCCGGCTCTATTCCGGCGAAGTGCTCCTCGAGACAGCTCCCGGCAAAGGCTGCCTGCTTACCGTAGAGATGCCCGTCGCGGTGTGACGAGTATTGACTAGTTTTGCGGAAGAAGATGAAACTCTTCACACAATACAGCCGTGTTAACATCGTCGCCAGCATCCTGGCCCTGCTGGTGGGCAGCATAGGGTATTATTTTACCATGCGCTATGTCCTCATCGATCAACTAGACGATACCATCCGGGTAGAAGAGGCCGAGATTCTTAACAATATCAAGACCAGCGGCGTATTGCCACCGCCCACCGACTATCATGACCAGCAGATCAGCTATGAACCGGCTACCACTCCAGTCAAACGCCACTTCATCAATACCCGCAGGCTCATCCACCACCACCATGAAGAGCCCTACCGCGAACTGATCTTTTCCGCCACCGCCCACGGGCAACTATATACCGTTACGGTCGGAGTTTCTGAGGAAGAAGCTGAAGATCTGCTGGCGGTCATCATGACGATCACTGCCGGAATGATCCTTCTGCTGCTCGGGACCCTCTTCCTCGCTAACCGGCTGCTGCTCCGCCGCCTCTGGAAACCATTCTATGAAACCCTTTCCGGGATGCGGCAGTTCAACCTGTCCAGCCGCCAGCCCCTGCCTGTCCGCGAGACGGCGATCGACGAGTTCCGCAATCTCGATGAAGCAGCCCGCCAGATGACCGGCCAAATCCTCAAGGACTATGAGATGCTAAAGGGTTTTACCGACAACGCGTCGCACGAGATGCAAACCCCGCTGGCCATCATCAACTCCCGTCTCGATCTCCTCATCCAGGACCACGATCTGGCGTTGACCCACCACCGCCCCATCCAGGCTATGTACGACGCCATCGGCCGACTGCGGCTGCTCAACCAGTCCCTGCTTCTCCTCACCAAGATCGAGAATCATCAGTTTACCCGTTCCGATTCCATCGAAATGGCGCCGCTCATTGAAGAAAAGCTGGCGCAGTTGGAAGACCCTCTCCGCGACCGCCACCTCATCGTTCACAAAGACCTCGACCGGCTTCGCCTGCCCATCAACGGGTACCTCGCCGATATCCTCCTCAATAACCTTCTACTGAACGCCATCCGGCATAACCAGGACGGCGGAGACCTTTCGATCCGGCTTCGCGAAAGCAGCCTGAGGATAACCAATTCGGGTCCCGCGCTTTCCTTCGACCCCAATACCATCTTCGACCGCTTCGTGAAAGGCGCCCACTCCGGCGGTACCGGCCTGGGACTGGCTATCGTCCGCCAGATCTGCGACAACTATCAGTTCCCAATCGGCTATTCGTACCAGGACAAGATGCATGTCATCGAAATCCGGTTTCCCGGTTAGACTTTGTTCCTACCGCTTCTCAGCCATCCACCTTTCCCTTGCAATATCGTAGATTACCGAAGCCGTAGGTCTGGTCGAAAGCACCTGTCCATCCAGGCTGGTGATCGGTTCGCCGCCAATTTTCCGCGCCGCCTGCTGCGACCGATGGTTGTCCGGGTGGATATAGAGAAGGACATGGGGCACAAACTGAAACGCGTGATCGAGCATCAACTCTTTCATTGCCCTGTTATAGACACCGCCCCAGTGGGAACGCGCCAGGAAAGTCCACCCGATCTCGATTGCGTCATGTGTCTCTTTGACCGGATGATATCTGCTGCTGCCGATGACCTTACCTGTCCCGGCATCTATCGCGACCAGCGTCCCTTGCGATTGCATGGCTTCGCGGAAGAAGCTGGTAAACCCCCCGCGTTGACTGCGCTCCTTGGCAGGGTGCTGTTCCCAAATCAGTGGGTCGGAAGCCACCGCATAAAGGTCTTCAAAGTCTCCTTCCCGCAAGGGGCGGAGGATTAATAGGTCATTACGCAGATTGGGCTGCCGGTCAAAAAAAGTGGCCATAATCGTCCTTTTGGCGCTGTAATCGTCCTTTTGTCGCCGTGATGCGAAAATACCCTTTTATCCGGATGGTCGCAGGCACGCCATCTACAGAATTTCGACAAAATGTGCCGTTATGTTTGCTCCCGGGCGAAGCCAGCCTCCGCGAATCGAAGCCGGCCTCCGCAGATCTATAAGCCTATGGTTCAGAGAAAGTTTTTCCGCTATATGTTCACCCCGATCCTCCTTCTGTCACTTGCGGCGCCCGCCCTTGCGCAGCAGGACACCACCGCCGGTCTCGACTTTTATCTGGGCCAGGCCCTTCACAACAGCCCCCTGCTCAAGGATTACCGCAACCAGGTGCAATTGGGCCAGGTCGACAGCCAGCTCATCCACGCGAGCTACCTGCCCCAGGTTGCGGGTAACAGCACCAATATTTACGCGCCGTCCTACCACGGCTGGGGCTATGATGAGGCCATCAGCAACGGCGGCAACTTCACTTCCGTCGTCGCGGTCACCAAGACCCTCGTCGGGAAACAGCACCTCGATGCCGAGTATGAGACCATCCGGCTTAACAACCAGGGTATCGGCAATACCTCCAGGATCTCGGAGCAAGATCTCAAGCGCAGCGTCACCGCCCAGTATATTACCACTTACGGGGACCTTCAG
>DATMLR010000295.1:0-8389 GCA_035570015.1 Puia sp. | reverse complement strand
CTCAGTTCCTTCTCCTTGTCACTGCCATATCCTGCCTGACAAGCCTCGATCCAGGCATTGTAATGACCTGTGATATCGGCGCCGGGTACCCGCGCGATCGTCTGCGGCACCACCGTCTGCGCCGTCTTCGAAGTCGGCAGTAGCTGCGGGTTCATGCCGTAGGTCGCACACATCATCTTTCCCTTCGACCCAATGAAATAGGTCGCGTTATCCCCATCCCCGAATACCTCACTCGGTCCCAACGCCTCCGGCCGCTCCGGCTGGATCCCGCCGTCCATCCAGTGCAGCTTGACATCCGGCTTGCCGGGCGCACCCTTGAACTTCAAAATAATATGTGAAGACGGCGGACAGCTGTCGGGGAAATAACCCTGCTGAAACTCGCCCGTCCACACCGAACCCACGCTGCATTCCGCTTCCGTCGGATAACCCAGTCCAAGCACCTGGAACGCGGGTGCGATGATATGACAGCCCATATCCCCTAAAGCCCCGGTACCATAATCCCACCAGCCCCGCCAGTTGAACGGTACCAGGTTGTCCACATAATCCTTATAGGGGGCAGTACCCAGCCAGAGGTTCCAGTCCAGCGTCCCTGGCACCGCCGCCTTTTTGTCGGGCCAGGAAATGCCCTGCGGCCATACGGGACGGTTGGTAAAACAGTAGACCTCTGCCACATCCCCGATCACCCCGGCGCGATACCAGTCTACGAGCTGCCGGACCCCGTCACCCGATGCACCCTGATTGCCCATCTGAGTGACTACCTTATAGCGAACCGCCGCTTCGGTCAGCATTCGGGTCTCATAGATATCGTGCGTAAGCGGCTTCTGGATATAGACATGCTTGCCCAGCTGCATACACGCCATTCCTATAACGGCATGCATATGATCCGGCGTCGAAATGGAAATGGCATCCAAATGCTTATGCTCTTTATCAAGCATCTGCCGATAGTCCTTATAATACGGGACCGAACCGAATTTGCTCCGGATAGTGGCTCCCCGCTTTTCGTCGACATCGCATAGCACGGCGATCTCAGCCTTTCCCGTGCCATATAGATAATTGACATCCACCTCGCCCTTGCCGCCGATACCGACCGACCCGATCACCAGTTTGTCGCTCGGCGCGGTATAGCCGCGCCCCCCAAGTACGTGACGTGGAACGATATACCATCCGGCGCCCGCTGCCAGCGCCTTTTTCAAGAATTTTCTGCGGGAATTGTTAGCTGCATCCATGCCTAAATATAAGCTCGCGTGCCTAATTATCTCCAGGAACAGCTATATATTTTTTACCGGCAAGGATCTGCCTGACGGCCGATAACAACTCATCCGGCGCCGCATCTTTGCCCAAATAACCCGATGCGCCCGCCTGGAGGGACCTGAAAGCATGGTAATCTTTAGTATACAAGCTCAATATCAATACTGGCAGCGCCGGGAAATCCTTCCGGACCCGTTGCAGGGCATGATACCCGCCCTCATCGGGCCGGGGCAGATCGGATATGATCATATCCCAGGTTCGATCCCGCAATTTATCCATCCACTCCTCTCCCTCCTCCACCTCCTCGATCTGTGCCGTCGGATAAGCCTGGGTGAGAATCTGCCTGACGCCTTTCCTGATGATCGTAAAATCATCAGCCAATAGAATCCTGATCATATCCGACAAGGTAGACCAATTGTATTTTATGCTTCAGGATCGATAGTAAGTAAAAACCCTTACTGGATTCAATTTTTGACAATTATCAACCCACCGGGTCGCAACCCGATCACCCTTCCGGACCCGCTTGAGTTACCCCCATGGTCCTGCATCATTTCCTGGATTCGGGCCTTATCGGCTGCGGAAAACTTTCCCCTCACATGGAAGAATACACCGCCTCCATGTTCACCCACCACCACACAGACTACATCCTCCTGCCCGTCTTTCCGGTCCTTTGTCATGATCCGAAAATTGCTCTTTCCCTTTTTCACCGACATCCATTCCTCAAAATGATCGTCTTTCAGCGACTGTGTCAGGTCCGCCCATTCCTGGCTCGCCCTCGACGTCTCCAGGGAATCGATGGTCAGGAACCGGCAAACCGTTACCTTCTTCATCCAGCTGTTCGAACTATCCGAGCCGGCAAGATTCAGCAACAGCGACAAATTGATCGATCCTTTTGTCGTCTCCGAGCTGGCAGCATCAAACTTTTGATAGAACTGATCGAGATGGCTTTCCTGCGCATGACAGGCAACGGCCACCAGCAGGGTCATCAAGGGGGTGATAATCTTTTTCATATGTTGATCATTTATGTTTTACATCTTTCAAATTCTCCATTCCTTTTATTCCCATGTCGGAGGATAATCGCGCAAGCTTGTCCAGGTCGATATCCCCCACGAAACTCACCAGCGTGAACCCATCGTCGCCAACCGAGATCATCAAAAGCTCATGAATGGTATTCCCGCTTTGCTTGACCATAAAATGAACATTATCCTGTTTGCTTCGGACCGTGATCAGCTCTTCATATTCCTTCCGGTCGATCTTTTCCAGCGCTTCCTTATAAAATGCCATCGGCGTAGAAGAGGTAGTCAGGATCCGCAGACTTTGCAGCTTGCTGACGGTCTGTTTGAGGTCAGACGACACGGTGTCCCAGTTGACCTTCGACATCAGCTTGAACATCTTCGGACTGATCGATACCACCGTGAACCGGTCATCATCGACGTATTTCCCGAAGAATTTACCGATCGCGTCGTCCTGGGCAAAACCTGTCCTGCCTGCCAGAATAAGTGACAGCAGCAGCGCCCACCTACGAAGTTTGATTAGATTCATATTTGTTTGTTTTGCCCGCCCGCTAGTCGCCGGTCGCAGCCTGCCAACTATCATGGAGCCGGGTTATATTCCGCTGTGTAATGTGTTTCCCTTCATTCAACCGCACCGACGCCACCAGCAGCACCCGACGGACCGCCGCCAATGCCTGGGTTGGGTCGGTATACGTATCTTTCTCGATTATGCGTATCTTTTCAGCCGCCGCACGCGACACCCCCGCTCCCGCTCCCGGCCCCGGCCCCGGCGAAACCGCCGGGATCAAAAGTCCAATCCCCAAACACAGGATGACCGCCGCCGCCGCCGCAAACCGAACGGAAAATCCGCGGACTGCCCCGGTCCGGGCCCGCCAATCCGGAACCTCCATTTCCCTGATCCGCCGCAACATCCGGCTGTCGAAATCCGCCCCCGGCCTCAGCTCCGCCTCCTCCTCCCGCCATTCAAACAACCCTCGCACCCGCTCCAGATCATCAGGGATCTCCGGCTGCCGGAAGAACTCCGCCAGCACCCGCTCCTCCTCCACAGAGGTCTCCGCCTGCCAGTACTTTTCAAGTAAGGCCCTTATTTTGACTTGTTCCATAGTCCTTCCTCCATAATGATCGTTTTTTTAATGGTATGCCGCCCCCGGAACAGGTTGACCTTCACCTGGTCCAGGCTGATATTCAGCACCTCCGCGATCTCGTTGTAGCTGAAACCCTCCACCTCCCGCAGATGCATCACCAGTTGCTGATTCTCCGGAAGCGCCGCCATGATCCGGCGGATTCGGCCTGTCATTTCCTTGCTCATCATTTTTTCAAGTGGATCCTGCACGCTGGCAGCCGCCGGGATTGTCTTCTCCTTTTGCTGACGATATCGCTGCTTGCGGATCCGGTCAATACACTGATTCCTGGTCGCCGCCATACAGTATGCCTCGAGACTCTTCCACTGCCCCCACTCCTCCCGGCGGACCCAAACCCCCGCCATCACCTCCTGGACCACATCCTCCGCCTCCTGCACATTCTGCAACAGGCGGAAGGCAAACCGAAACAGTTTGTCTTTCATCGGCAAAATGCGCTCTTGGAAGACTTCGATAGACATGCTTACTGAAAATGACGGACGCAGGACGGGAATGTTACAGGAAGGTATAAAAAAATGGGCAGGAAAAGATTCCTGCCCACCATGGGTGTGTGCCCATAAGATTCATCGGGTAAGGTCGTCGGATTCGGTCGGTCAATTACATCTTATTCATCATCTTTTGACACATCTCCGCCTTCTCCAGGTGCAACCGCAGCGTATGAAGCGTGCTGTCCGCAAAAGCCCGGATATCGGCGTCAGATCCATTCTTCGATTCGTTTTCAAAGGCTCCGATCACTTTCTTGTGGTCCGACACCATCATCGCCATATAATCCTTATCGAATTTGTTCCCCGTCTCCTGTTGGAGGTTGTCGAGGTCCTTCTGTGCATCCGGCGTGAGTGCCGCGGGTAACGTGATATTCTTTTGTGTTGCAATGGTTTTTAATTTGTCTGCAGCGGCCGTGTGATCCTTAACCATCATTTCTGCATAATCCTTCACATCTTTTGCCTTCGTTTTCTGCTCTGCCATCTGCGCCGCCTGGATTTCGGTCATCCCGGCAATCGCTGTATTGACCGCAAAATCCTGATCCGCCTTCGATACCGTAGCGGGGATCATCTTCGTACTGTCAGCCGACGTACTGTCCATCTTGACAGCATTGGAGTCCTTAGCCGCTTCCGCGCTGTCCGAACCGCTATTGCAACTGACGCCCCCCAGGATGAAGGAACCGATCACAATATAATTTAACAAGCTTTTCATATTTAGCGCATTTGCCATGATCGATTCAAATGTTGTGCCACCGGCCACCACTTTACCTGCCGCACTCCCTCTGCAGGGGTCTCGAAATAGTCCGCCTTCAGCATCCTCACCTTTATCAATACCAAATGATCAGCTGCCTGTTCACGGATGTCATCATGCACCAGCCCGTTCATCTCCTCAGGGTCCGTCACGATGAAGGCCTTTCCTAACACATGCAGAAAGAACTGTCGTCCCTTTTTGAAGAACTCTAACCGAACCGGGAATTCCCGGTCAAACTCCTGCAAAGCCTGCCGCGGCCGTGGCACAAAAAACCACATCTGGCCCATTTCATCCATTTTCGAAAGGGTTATGACCGTCGTGGCCAATCTCAGCAAAGAAGTATTCTGACTGAAAAAAATGGCGTGTTTCAGCTCCTGTATTTTATCGCGGAGGAATCGCAGGTCGGTTTGGTTCAGCATATCAACGTTGTTTTAACCCATCTTTTCCAAATCCAGTACCAATCGGAATCCCGCCGCCGTAAGTCGCTATAGCACAACAACTTCACTCGATTGCCATCTTCGCTCACGCCCCGCTTTCTGAGGAAAATATTGCACAAGGTTACCCAGTCAACCTACCGCCTTCGCCTGCGACAACCTCTCCAGAAAGATCCGTGCCCCAACCCGATCCTCCCATTCCATAAACGCTGAGCCATCGCTGAATTTGGCCAGCCGCCGGATCTTGAATTCGTCATTGTTGAGCAGGATGCCAAAATACTCCTCCTCTACCGTCAATGCATACTTTCCTTCCTCCGGGCGCCCGTCCCGATGGCGGACACGCAATTCCCGAAACAGTCGTTCATCGTCGATCTGCATCCGGTCAGCCGTGAAAGAATAGGTGTCTCCGTTGTCTTTCCTCAACCAGTCTCCCGGTAGAGAAATCTCGAGTTCCTGAAAGTCTGTTGTATTGATCATGGCGAATAGGTTTACATTAAAAATAACCCGCCCCAGATCTTTCGACGGGGCGGGCTCAAATCATCCTTTTTTTACGGATTAGTGCTTGTTTTGCATATTCGGGATCTTCTTTTTAGTTTCATTGGGGTTATCGTCGATCTGCGTCTTTTTATCCGGTTGATCAGGCTCGTTCATGTCACTTTGAGCCTGCTGCCTGTTCTGCTGTTTGTCCTGTTCGGGCCGGTTCGATTTCTGGCCCGGCTGATTCTGCTGATTCATATCCTTGTCCTGCTTGTTGCCCTGTTGAGGCTGCTGTGGTTTGTTTTTTTGCTCGTTCATATAGTCTTTTTAGACCGTTAAGAATATTGTTACCATGATCATCCTTCAAAAAATCATGCCATGCCCCTGCAAGCCGCGCTTCCTGAGAACATCAATACCTAGAAGGGATAACCAATCGCGAGATTGAGTACCATATCGCTAATATCCGTAGTACTCTTGAAGTTCCAATTTGATCCTGCCGGCTTCCAGGGAGTGCGGAGCGGCACGGCGACATCGATGCGAAGCACCAGGATCGTAAGATCAAAGCGGAGGCCGGCGCCGGCTCCCACGGCAATGTCCTTAAAGAATGCAGAAGTAAAAACGGCGCCGGGACGACTGGTATCATTCCGCAACGTCCACACGTTGCCAAAATCTGTGAAGACAGCCCAGTGGACGATGTCGAAGAGCTTTGCCCGGTATTCGATGTTCCCTTCCAATTTAATGTCTGCAGGCTGATCGGGAAGAAAGGCGTCTGTATTGGGGTCTCCGCCGTAATACGCGCCTGGCCCCAGAGCTCGGGCACGGAACGCCCGTATATCGTTGGTTCCCCCCGCGAAGAAAGCCTTGACAAACGGAAGACTGATGCTATTCCCGTAGGAAATGCCGATGCCGGCATTGGCGCGGGTGACCAGCATGTTGTACTTACTGAAGCTGAGGTAATGCCGGAAGTCGGCCTCGAATCGCATATACTGGGCAAAAGGTACACCGAAGATCTCCTTTTGCCGGCCGGTTTTGCTAACGTCGGCGCCGGATGCGAGTCCGAGGAGATTGTTGGAGAAGTCTACATTCCCATTGAAATAAATATTGCTTGGCCGGCTGGCATGGCGCGGATCTAGTGACGAAGTATAATTGAAGTTCCAGGAAGGGCCGATGATAAACTGCGGCTCGATGGCGTAATATAGGTTGCGGTTTTTATCGATCGCAAGCTGAAAGCTGTCGGTGATGTTGGAGGGCCGCACGTAACTGATGCCCAGTATCGTAATCCCGTTCTCCGAAGTAACACGGTTCTTGAACTGGTAACCAAAGCTGACGCGTGAGGAAGTGAGGTCATATAATGACGCGTTATCATAGGTATCATAGTCCGCCTCAATTTTGGTTTTGGGCACGAATTTGCCGCTCGTATTCAGGTTAAAGGGGGACACGATCTTCGGAATGGTGAGCGTTGCGTCAACGCCGGCTCTGCGGGTCAGGGAATGAATATATTTGCGGGTAACCGAATCGAACCCGACGGATTGACCTTCCAGACCGCTATAAAGGCGGATACTAAACAATTCCCCACCCCGGAAGAGATTACGATGCCGCCAATTGAGCGCCACTTCGGTACCTGTCGTATTATCGCTTCGGGTAAGAGCGGTAACCTCAAATCGCAACAGTTTCTTCTGCGCGGGGGTCAGGTAATAATAAAGGTTCAACCTGCTGTTGGTGTCGGCGGACGACGCCGGCTCAAAACGGGCTTTTACGAATTGAAAGACGCCCAGGCTCACCAAACGGCTCAGGGAGGAGTTGTGATCATCTTCCTTGTAAATGGTGTTCGGCTTGATGAGCAGCGTATTGCTGAAAACGCTGGGTCGTAGAAATTTTGCAGAGTCGATGATATGATAACCTTCCGGGGTTGCATAGGCGTGCCGGCGATTCGTATCCGGCAGGAAGCCGGAATTGACATAAGCGGTGATACTATCAATTTGATACACCTTGCGGGCGGGATCGGGCATCTCCTCCTTCAAACGCATGAACATATCCACCTGATGGTTACCGACAGCGGTGTCGAGATCGATGAGGAGGTAATCGGGATTAAAATAATAGAAGCCGCGATTCTTGAGCCGGCTATCGATCCGAACCCGTTCCGCCTTGATCTCTTCGAAATCATAGAAATCCCCTTTTTTGAGCAAAGAGCTCCGTTGCAGCGTGTCGATCCGGTTGCTGACCACATCCGAGTCATCCGGATACCTGATCTCCCTGATCGTGTAGCGCGGGCCGACCAGTGCCGTAAAGGTTGCGGTAAGGTGCTTATCCTTGACAGCGGTCGTAACGATAACGGTATCGTGGAAAAAACCTTTGTTCTCGAAATGACTTTGCAGCACTTCGTCGTTGTTACGAAGGATCGCGGGCGTCGCCAGGACGGGAGGCTCTCCGATCTTGTATTTCAACCAGTGTTTGAATCCTTTTTTCTTATTCGTCGTTCCGGCTATATTATAGATCCACAGCTTGACGCGAATGCCGAGGATCTTGCTATTGAGCTTTGGCCGTAAATAACCTCGCATTTCCTCACTCCATCTCTTCTGCTCTTTCTTGGTCATGGGCACGGAAGATTGGACCTGGGTCTTATTGACCGTATACAAGGTCTGATTTTCCGTCAGGTATTTGGTCTCATGGCAGGAAGCAAGGGCCATCAAAAGTCCTCCCGTTGGTATTATAAGCCGGAGCGTGCGTTGAAAGCGGGTCATCATTTAGAGGTTGTGCTGGCGTTTGGTGTTTTTCTTGGTTGTATCGACTCACCTTTGGCCCGATGCCAGATCTCCTTGAACTTATCATAATTAAACGTAAAGAC
>DATMLR010000294.1:0-12107 GCA_035570015.1 Puia sp. | reverse complement strand
ATGGCGGAACACGAAAAGGAAATCAAAGACTGGTGCGAGAAACAGGAATTGAATTTGAACAGCAAGCAAACCAAAAGCCTCGTGACTGAAGCGCTTTGGAATAAGCAACTGGAATTACTAACCACTGCCGGGGAGCTGATGGACGCTATCGGTTCCGAGGAATATACCGATTTTAATCTTTTTAGGGAACGGGTTGAGCAGGAATGGAACGCGCGAAAATCGAAGCTCTGTGCCGCTGAAAAAAACGCGATCCTTCAAGCGGTTAGCTGGTATGATGCCAGTGCTGAAAAAGTGGTGAAGGGCACCGTGAAACTAACCGGGGATAAACTGTCCGAGGTGTTGGAGCGGCAAGGTTGTACCGAAGCGCAGTTGGCAGACCATGGCTATTACCCTACCGGCAAAAAGAACGAGTATATCGAATACGAAAGCGAGAGTGATTTGCGTGACACCGAGAATATACCGCTGAACGAACATATTTATGCTTACTTCGTGCGGGAAGTGAAACCGCATGTCCCGGAAGCCTGGATCAATATGGATGCCACCAAAATTGGTTACGATATCAGCTTCAACAAATATTTTTACCGGCACAAACCGCTGCGGAGCATTGAAGAAGTGAGTGCCGATATTTTGAAACTGGAGGCAGAAAGCGAAGGATTAATCAGAGAAATTTTAAATCTAGATTGATGGACGTATTGGATGACATACGTGTTGAAAAATATGCTGCCTACAAGGATTCGGGTGTGGAGTGGTTAGGGGAGATTCCGGAACATTGGACCGTAAAAAGACTAAAATATGTTTTTAAAATTCTAAAACGAATCGCTGGGAAATTGGGGCATAACGTTCTGTCCATTACTCAGGATGGAATCAAAATTAAGGATACGGAGAGTGGTGAAGGGCAACTTTCCATGGATTATTCAAAGTATCAATTCGTATACGAAGGCGATTTCGCTATGAATCACATGGACTTACTTACGGGATATGTTGATATTTCAAAATATCCTGGAGTAATTAGCCCGGATTATAGGGTTTTCGAACTGATTGAGGCGAATTCGAATAAGCAATATATGCTGCTGCTGCTTCAATTGGGATATAAAAATAAAATCTTTTACGCGTATGGTCAGGGAGTATCAATGCTGGGAAGATGGAGATTTCCCGCGGAAAATTTCAATGATTTTCTATTCCCTGTTCCCCCATTAGAGGAACAGGCCGCCATTGCTAAATTTATCGACCGAAGGACGACTTTGATTGATAAGACTATTGCCATTGAAGAACAGCAAATTGATCTGCTGAAGGAATACAGGCAAATACTCATTCAAAGAGCAGTTACCCGTGGTCTTGATCCAAATGTGAGAATGAAAGATAGCGGTTTGGAATGGATTGGAGAGATACCGGAACACTGGAAGGTAAAAAGGTTGAAAAATCTTTGTTTTATTAATTTAGAAACTCTCCCAGAAAATACTAATAAAAATCTTGAATTGAAATATGTTGACATTGGAAACGTCACTTTGGAAAATGGTATAGTTCAACCTGAAGATTATATTTTCAATGATGCACCCTCTCGAGCAAGGAGAATTGCGAAAAAAGGTGATACTGTGATTTCAACTGTCCGTACATATTTAAAGGCGATAGATTTTATTGATGAAACCAAAAGTACTTATATCTATTCAACTGGCTTCGCTGTATTGCAGCCAAAAGAATTTGTTTATCCTGAGTTTCTTGCATTTTATGTAAGGAGTGATGCTTTTACAGACCAAGTAATGTTCAATTCAAAGGGAGTGAGTTATCCGGCAATTAACAGCATTGATTTAGGTAGAATATTTGTGTTACAATGTTCAATGGAGGAGCAAAAGGAAATTGTGTTGTTTATCACAATGGCAATGCAAAAAATAACGAGTACAATTTCATTAAAAGAAAGAGAAATTGAAAAATTAAAGGAATATAAAACCACCTTGATTAACAGTGCGGTAACGGGGAAGATAAAAGTTTGTCCGGAATGAAATAAATTACAGATGGCCAGTCAAACCAATGAACAGGCATTAGAATCAACGATCGAAAAACGATTAACGGGCACCTGCCTGGAGGAGCTTCGTAATCGGCGGACTGCTATGGGTACGGTGGAGGAGGAACCCGAGTTCTATCGCGCGGGCAATCTTTATTATATTGGGCTTCCGGGAGACTTCAATGCCAGACAAGCCATCGACGAAAAGCGCTTTTGGGATTTTCTGCAGACGACCCAACGGGAGGAATTGGCCAGGCTACAAAAGCAAGCCGACTGGAAACTGAAGATCCTGGAACGGCTCGATCGGATGATCAAGAAATACGGGGTCATTCGGTTGCTGCGCAAAGGACTGGATGTGGATGACGCGCATTTTGTTTTACTCTATCCGTTGCCCCTGGCCAGCAGCAGCGGAGCGGTGAAGAGCAATTTTGACAGCAATCAGTTTAGCGTTACCCGGCAATTGCGCTATTCGGTGGACAACCCCAAAGAGGAAATTGACATGGTCCTATTTGTCAATGGCCTTCCCTTCGCCACGATGGAATTGAAGAACGCCTGGACTGGTCAGAATGCGAAGGTGCATGGACAGAACCAATATAAATTCCAGCGGGACATCCGCCAGCCGTTGCTGAACTTTGGTCGCTGCCTCGTCCATTTTGCCGTGGATACCGATGAGGTATATATGACCACCAAGCTCGACGGGGGAAATACCTTCTTTTTACCTTTTAATCTGGGAAATCATTTCGGGAAGGGCAATCCGCCTAATCCATTCGGACACAAGACCTCCTATTTGTGGGAAGATATATTTACCCGTCCCAGCATTACTGGCATTATCCAGCATTTTGTTCGATTGGATGGAAAAGAGACGGACCAGCTCGGCAAACGAAATCTATTTTTCCCTCGTTATCATCAGCTCGATGTGGTGCGAAAATTGATCGCCGATGTTTCCAAAAAGGGTGTCGGGCAGACCTATTTGATTCAACACTCCGCTGGGTCAGGGAAGTCCAATTCGATCACGTGGGCAGCCTATCAATTAATCGAGGCATACCCGGAGCGGGATGCCACACCTGGGAGCAAAGGCATTTCTAGCCCATTGTTCGACTCCGTGATCGTAGTCACGGACCGAAGATTGCTGGATAAACAATTGCGGGAAAATATCAAAGAGTTTTCCGAGGTGAAGAATATCATCGCGCCGGCGTATTCGTCGGCGGATCTGAAGGCCGGTTTAGAAAGCGGAAAAAAGATCATCATCACGACGATTCAAAAGTTTCCGGTCATTGTGGACGGCATTACCGATTTAAGCGACAAGCGCTTTGCCGTTATTATTGATGAGGCGCACAGCAGCCAGAGCGGTACAGCTGCCGGTAAAATGAACCAGGTCATGGGCAACGAACGGGAAGAGGAGGAGGAAGACATCGGCGATCCGCAAGATAAGATATTGGAAGCGTTGCGGTCGCGCAAGATGCGGGGCAACGCCTCTTATTTCGCCTTCACGGCCACCCCCAAAAACGCCACGCTGGAGAAGTTTGGGGTGAAACAACCGGATGGCAAGTTTACGCCTTTTCATTTGTATTCGATGAAGCAGGCCATTGAAGAGGGGTTCATTCTGGATGTGCTGGCCAACTATACGACCTACCGAAGCTATTACGAGATTGAAAAATCCATCGAAGAAAACCCTTTATTCGACAGCCTGAGAGCCCAGAAAAAGCTTCGGAAATTTGTAGAGCAGAACAAACAGACGATTGCGACTAAGGCAGAGATCATGCTCGACCATTTTATCACCAAACTCGTCAACACCAAAAAGCTGAAAGGCAAGGCAAAAGCCATGGTCGCCACGCAGAGCATCGAATCTGCCATCCATTATTATTTCGCTATCCGGCAGCTGTTGCTGGAAAGGGGGAATCCTTTCCGGATTGCGGTCGCCTTTTCCGGGATGAAAAAAATAAAGGGCCTTGAATATACCGAGGATACCCTGAATGATTTTCCGGCCTTTCTTGACAAGGGCAAGCCAACGGACCCAGGCTATATCACCGATAGAATTGCCCGGTATTTTGATGGGGATGAATACCGAATATTCGTCGTAGCGAACAAGTACCTCACGGGTTTCGATCAGCCAAAGCTCACCGCCATGTATGTGGATAAACGACTGCAGGGAGTGATGGCTGTGCAAGCCTTGTCCAGACTGAACCGCGCGGCCGATAAGTTGGGAAAGAAGACAGAAGATCTTTTTGTCCTGGACTTTTACAATTCCACGGAGGAAATAAAGAAATCCTTCGACCCCTTTTACACAGCCACTTCCTTAAGCAAAGCAACCGACATCAACGTCCTCCATGAACTAAAAGGTCACCTGGACGCCGTGGGGGTGTATGAATGGAGCGAAGTGGAGGAGTTTGTGGGAAAATTTTTCGAGGGCGTCAACGCCGATCAATTAAGCCCACTCATCGACGTCGCGGCGGAACGGTTTAATGCCGGCCTTGGATTGGATGATCCCGGGAAGGCCGATTATAAGATCAAAGCCAAACAGTTTGTCAAAATTTATGGGCAGATGGCCTCGATTATGCCTTACGAAATGCTGACGTGGGAAAAATTATTTTGGTTCCTAAAATTCCTAATTCCCAAATTGCTGATTGCCGATCCCGCGCAAGACGGGCTGGACGAGTTGATGAATTCAGTGGATCTTTCGACCTATGGCTTGGAGCGCGTGAAGTTGAATGCATCCATTGGCCTTGATGCCAGCGAGACCGAACTGGAGCCGCAAAACGCCAATATAAGAGGAGTGCACGGGGATGGTTTGGAAGAAGACCCATTGGATTTGATCGTTAAAAGCTTCAACGAGCGATGGTTCCAAGGTTGGGAAGCGACTCCGGAAGAGCAGCGTGTAAAGTTTGTCAATATCGCTCAAAGTATGCGGGCACATCCCGATTTCAAGGAAAAATACGCTGACAATCCGGATGCTCAAAATAGAGATTTCGCATTTTTGCGCATTTTCGAAGAGGTAATGGCAAAGCAAAGGAAAACTGAATTAGACTTATATCGCCTAATTTCAAAGGATGAGGCCTTCAAATCGGCAATGCAAGATACTTTGAAGCGAATTTTGAGAGCAAGTTGAAATAGAAGTACCGGCTTTATAAGGAACCTTTTTCAACTTCAGGAGCGTGAATTAAAATACATCCCCCTACCCCATCCCCCTCACCGCCTCCACCAACTTATCCAGCTCCTCCAAACTGCTATACACATTCGGCGTCACCCTGCACCCCACCACCTCAGCCTCCGGCATATCAATCGCCACCGTATAAATCTTATGCTCCTTCATCAACCTCTCCGCCATCTGCCCCGCCGTCATCCCCTTGATCCCGACATTCGCGATCGCACAAGTGCGCGACGCCTCCAACGGCGTATTCACCACCACATACGGCATCTCGCGCACTTTTGACGTCCAATATTGCTGGAGGTACCTAAGCCTGGATTCCTTGCGATCCGCCCCAAGCGAAGTATAATAGTCGAGCGCATCGCCAATCGCCAGATCCGTATGCACGGGCGCAGTACCCGTATGATTCAGCCGGGCAATCCCCGTCGCCCCATCATCCGGCTCCGCCAACAGCGGCCAGATCGGCGTCCGGACGTGGCTGGCGACATACAGCACACCCGCCCCCAGCGGCGCACTCAACCACTTATGCAAGCTCGCACCATAATAGTCACACCCCAGCTCCGGAACGGAATGCCTCACCTGCGCAAAAGTATGCGCGCCATCCACCATCACTTCCACCCCGCGTGCGTGCGCCATCTCGCAGATCTTCCGCACCGGCAGGATTTGCCCCGAGATATTGACCATATGGCTCACCATCAGCAGCCGCGTCCGCGGGGTGATAGCCCGGGCGTACACCTCAACCACCTCGTCGTCGGAGGCAGGGTGATTCGGCACCGACACCACCACACACTTCACCCCATGCCGCTTCTCCACCTGCCGGAACATCTTTAACATCGCCCCATAGTCCTGCAAAGCCATGATCGCCTCATCACCTGCCGCCCAGGGATAACCGCCGATGATCATATCCAGCGACTCCGTCGTATTGCGCGTGATCACCAGCTCGTCGGGCGAACAGCCGGCCAACGCAGCGAGCCGCGCGGCCACCGCCTTCTTGTTGTCAAACTGTACCGTCCGCATATAATGCGCCCCCTCCAGATTCACTTCCCGGACATGACGGACAAAAGCCTCGAGCACCTCGTTAGGCTGGACACAGTAATACCCATTCTCGAGGTTGATAAAGTCGGGGTTCAGCCGATAGCCGGCACGAACTCCGGCCCAAAACACCTCATCCGCCGCCAGCCGCCCCGCAGGCACCTGGTCAAAGCCGCTGATCCAATCGGCCATCGCCCGCAAGTGAAAGGGCAGACCCGCGCCGGCCAGGATGGAGCTCTTTAGAAAAGTTCGCTTGTTCATGCTGCTAATATCGCGTTTTTCGCGCTATTATTCGGGGCGGTAGGAATCATTGCTGACTCCCCGCATCGGAAGTCTGATAGAGATTTCCCGCCGTATCGACCGCACAGGGGTTTGTCGGCCAGTAGGGAGTGGTGGGGGCGCTCCAGTTCAATGTACCGGTGACGGCGTTGATGGAATATAGCCGGTCCACTTCGGTCACGAAAATCGTCCCGTTGAACAACAGTGGGCTGTAGCCTTCCGCCGCGCCAAGCGTATAAGTCCACTTCAGTACGCCGGTATTGGCATCCAGCGCAAAGAGATAGCCGTCGGGGCTGTTGAAATAGGCCATGCCGCCTCCGACGATCGGGCTGCCAAGCGGTGAGAAGCCGGTAGAATAGCTCCACTTCTGGGCGCCCGTGGTAGCATCCAGTGCATAGAGGGTGCCTATCTCATTCAGGACGTACACAATGCCGTTAGCAACGGTCGAGCTGGAGCTGACTTGTCCGGAGGCGAAGTTCCATAAGAGCTTGCCGGTGCTGGCATCCAGCGCATAGAAATAATTACCTATGGCGCCGATATACTCGATCCCGTTGACTACGTCCGGTCTTCCAAAAAATTCGTCGTCCGTATAAGGGGAAGGATAGGAACTCCACAGTTGTGCGCCGGTGCTGGCATTCACGGCATAGAGCTTATCCGACGCGAAGTAGACCACGCCGCCCGCGACGGTGGGTGAACCCGGGTTCACGACCGTGTTGATCTTCCACTCGATAGCGCCCGTGCTGGCATTGAGCGCGTAGAGCGAAGAATCGGAACTTCCGACATACAGGGTCCCATTGACGACTGTCGCATTGGAACCATCATTATATTGGTGCCCGATCGGGGTACTCCAGGTGATTGCGCCGGTATTCTGGTTGAACGCCAGCATATTCCCACCTTCATCCAGCTCATAGACCAGGCCACCGGCTGCTGTCGGCTCTGCATAGAAGAAATTATTCTCCAGGTAACTCCACTTGACCTTTCCGGTAGCCGCATCGATGGCATAGAAGCCGCCGGTGGTGTAGGGGTTTAGGGCCGGCGTCGGGCCCGCCACAAAGATCGTTCCCGCCACGGGTGAGGGCACTACCGTGACAATGACAAGATAGGCCTTTGTCGTGCCGTCTCCGGCGGTGACCGTATACTTGACCGGGTTGGTGAAATCCTCAGCAGAGAGACTGGCCGGCGAGACCGCCTTCCCGGTGTTTGTAATATAGGGAACCAGTGCAGTAAGCGCCGTGCCATACGGCACCGTTGCCGTAATGGTATCTGTTCCAGTTGGTGCCGTCCCGATCGTTGCCGTGACGTCGGCGCTGAGGTTGGGCGAGTTGTCAGCCGCCCGGAAGGTGAAGCCGGTGATATTTTTGTTGCCGGAAATGAAAGTAACCAGGACAGGATAGGGCATCGTGCTGCCGTTCTGCGCCGTGACAGTATAGACCAGCGTGCTGTCGAAATTTTCCGGGGTTTTGCTCGCCGGACTTACAGTCTTTCCAGTGATGGCGATGGTCGGTACCAGACCGGAGATCTTCGTACCCTGCTCAAAAACAAGCCTGATCGTATCAGCCGTAATGGTTGCGCTGATATCGGCCGTCAGGACACTGGGATTATCCGCCGCCTTGATGACAAAAGAAGTAATGGATTTAGCGGTCGCCATCGCGCTGGTATCTGACCCGCCCTGTCCCGATGTTGGCGGCATCGAACTTCTTTGGCAGCCCACCAGAAGGACGAAATTCAACGCGAACAACAAGGTAAATGCACTTTTCATAAGACGGGTCAAAGATAGTCAAAATGGATTACCCCTACCTCATTACCGGCAACTCAAGATGCGTCGGATGCCTAACGTCATAATACACAGTCTCCTCCGCCTTAATAAAATCCCCATCCCCCGCCTCAAAAATATTCGCCACATACTTCTGCGGATTCCGATCAATCACCGGGAACCAGCTCGATTGAACCTGTATCATCATCCTATGCCCCTTCTTAAACACATGGTTGATCTGATGCAGATTAATCACGAATTCCTCAGGTCGACCCGGAACCAGCGGCGCCGGCCGGTCAAAGCCGGCCCGAAACCGCCCCCTGAACACCTCCATCGCCACCGGCAGCATATACCCACTCATCGCCCAATTCGCGCTATCCCAGTTCGGATACACATCGATCAGCTTCACCACCCAATCCGCATCCGTCCCCGTCGTCGAAGCCCAAAGATGCGCGATGATCGACCCGGTAACCGTTAAATCAGCAGTCAAAGAATCGAGAACAAAGCTCACCACATCCGGCCGCGAATACGCAAATCGCTGATCGTCGACATGCCAGGACTGCCAGCGACTCCCCTTCCCATATGTCATCTCGATCGGTTGCGGGCGATACGGTACCGGCTTGGCAGGGTCCGAAACATACGACACCGAACCCGAACTAGCCCCCGTCGGCGCCGCGAAAGACGCCTTCCCGCCCGCCGCCGCATACAAATTCTGCACGACAGCCTCCTTCGGCGGCCATGAGCTATAGGTTTTCCATACATTTGACCCCGTCTGGAAACAATTGGCTTCATCAAAATACCCGTCGCCGATCCCCCGCAGCCAATAATCAAACCACTTCTTCTGCAAGACCTTAGACCACTGTGCCGTATTACTCCCCCAGGCGATCTGCCCCAGACTATCCCCCTTCCGCGACGCCCACTCGCCATGATACCAGGGGCCCAAAACAATATAATTCCTATTGAACGTATCCTTTTTCTCCATCGCCCCGTACATCAGCTGCGGGCCGTTCAGGTCCTCCTGATCGAAATAGCCGCCTACATGCAGCTGCGGAATTGCCGGATACCGAACATAAGACAGCGTCGAATTTGTTTGCCAGAAGCTGTCATAAGATGGATGCGCCACGAAGTTATTCCAGGTCGGGATCGTCCCATGAAAATAGCGCTCGTTTACATGCTTCAACGACCCAAGCTGCAAGTACCAATCATACAGATCAAATTGCGGGAAAGGAAAATCGCTGTCCGTCGTCTTATCGTGCTCTATCTCATAACTATATTCCATCCCGTACGACAGTCGGAACGCTCCGTTGTGGTGAAAGTCGTCGCCAAGGAACAAATCTCCCATACAGGCCTGCTCCGAAGCGGCCTTCAACGCCGGATGCGGGTCCACCGACCCCACCAACGCCAGCCAGCCGGGATAGGAGATACCGAAGATGCCAGCCTTGCCGTTGTTACCGGGGACATTTTTGATCAGCCAGTCCACCGCATCCCAGGTATCCGTGCTTTCATCGACCGCCCCCGGGTGCGTAAGATGGATCAGGGGCTGATGGATCTGCATGGTGCCTTCGCTCTTGTACTTCCCACGGACGTCCTGGCGCGCAAAAATATATCCTTCCTGGGCCATAAGGTAGTATTGAGAGGCAGTGGACATCGCAAAGACCGAATCATCCGGAACCGGCCAATCCGCGCCATAGGGCGTCCGTACGATCAGGATGGGTGAAGGCCCTGGCGGTCCCGCGGCGCCTGCAGCCCACATTGGCGATAGAATGACTGTAAACAGCTTTACACCATCCCGCATCGGGATCATGGCCACCGTCTTTCGATACCAGACCGGCGAATCTTGCTGACCCACGACCTGCCCCCCAAACCCAAGCAACACCACCCCGGCGAAGAGCATAAATTTTCTCATGACAAATAAAACTTTCACTAAAAGTAGGATACCCACCGCACCCCAGCAAATCCCAATACCGCACGCCCGACAGTTCGAAAACGAACACCTACCAACCTGCACTATCGTACAACCCACTGACCACCAGCCCAAAGTAAATCCGGCATGCTCTTGGCGCACTCCTCCCAACAACCACTGCTATGCTCATCAACTATCTGCGCATCGCCCTTCGCGGGCTGACCCGCGCCAAAACCCATACGTTGATCAATATCTCTGGCTTGTCCATCGGCATGGCCGTCGCCCTGCTCATCGGGCTATGGATAGCAGACGAGCTGTCCGCCAACAAGAACTTCAGCCACTACGATCGCATCGCGCAGGTCTATACCCGCTTTACGATCCAGGGCGAGCGCGGCGCCGGGAATTCGGCCCCGGTCGCGTTGGCGGATGAGCTACGCGCCCATTATGGCGGCAATTTCCGGCAGGTGGTCAGGTCCACCTGGAATTATGGTCATCTGCTGGCCGTCGGCAGCAAGGTGCTAAGCAATGACGGCAGTTTTATGGAGTCAGGGGCGCCGGAGATGCTTACGCTGCGAATGTTGAAAGGCAGCCGCGACGGGTTGAAAAAGGGGCCGACAATTCTGTTGTCTCAAAGCCTGGCTACCGCGTTGTTTGGGAGCGCGTCGCCGATGGGAAAGACGGTCAGGGTGGACAACCAGACGGACCTGCAAGTGACCGGCGTTTATGAGGACCTGCCTGACAACTGCGGCTTCGGAGATACTCACTTTATCGGCAGCTGGGAAGGCTATCTTGCGCTCAACCCCTGGGTCCCGCAAATGAAGGACCCCTGGCGCAACAACAGCTGGCAGGTCTTTGTAGAGATAGCCCCGCATACCGATTTTACAACGATCTCTTCGCGTATCCGCGACGCTAAGGCAAAAAATGTCGCCGCCGAAGAGCGAAATAACCATTACGAGCTGTTCCTCCATCCGATGAGCCGCTGGCACCTCTATTCGGATTTCGGGGGCGGCTACAGCAGCGGCGGTCAAATCAAATATGTTTGGATGTTCGGCCTCATCGGGGTCTTCGTGTTATTGCTGGCCTGCATCAATTTCATGAACCTGTCCACGGCCCGCAGCGAGCGGCGGGCGAGAGAAGTAGGCATCCGCAAGGCTATCGGAGGTCTGCGTTTTCAGCTGATCGCTCAGTTTTATCTCGAATCTTTCCTGCTGACGATCCTGGCTTTCGTAGTCGCGGTGTTGTTGGCGGACCTGTCGCTCGGTCCTTTTAATGAGCTTGCGGGCAAAGCTATCACGATGCCCTGGCGGGCCCCGCTTTTCTGGGGGATAAGCGCCGCCTTCTGCCTCCTGACGGGGTTGATATCGGGGAGCTACCCCGCGCTCTATCTCTCTTCTTTTCGGCCGGTCAAAGTGCTCAAGGGCACATTTAAAGCCGGTCGGTTCGCAGCCCTACCACGCCAGGCACTTGTCATCTTGCAATTCACCGTCTCCGTCAGCCTCATCGTCGGCACCATCGTTGTCTTCCGGCAGATTCAATACGCGAAGGACAGACCGGTGGGGTATGAACAAGACAGGCTGGTGATGATCCCCCGCGTGGCGAATAATATCCACCAGCATTTCGAGGCCGTGCGCAACGAATTAAAGAATGCCGGCGCGATCACTGAAATGGCCGAGTCCAGCGCGCCGGTAACGAACATCACCAGCACGAATTCAGGTTTCGAGTGGCCGGGCAAAGACCCCAACATAGCGCTTGACTTCCCGAATACCGGCGTGTCGGAGGATTATGGGAAGACGGTCGGCTGGAAATTGACAGCGGGCCGGGATTTTTCCCGGGACTTCCCTGCAGACACCAACTCCTTTATCGTCAACGAAGCCGCGGTAAAGTTCATGGGCTTGAAAAACCCGGTCGGCACCATAGTGAAGTGGGATGGCTGGCCATTCACCATCGTCGGGGTGGTCAGCGACATGCTGATGGAATCGCCCTATTCGCCTGTCCG